>RFPK01000173.1 GCA_009926195.1 Synechococcaceae bacterium WB4_1_0192
CGCTGCTGGAGCTGGAGGAGCTGCGCTGCTGGCATCCGCTGCCGGGGCCGCCCTGGCAGCGGCGCTGGTACAAGGCGGTGGATGGCGTCAGCCTGGAGCTGCAGCCGGGGGAGGTGCTCGGCGTGGTGGGAGCGTCCGGCTGCGGCAAGAGCACGCTCTGCCGGGCCCTGATGGGCCTGGCCCCCGTGCGCGGCGGCAGCGTGCGGCTGCAGGGGCAGGATCTCGGCCAGCTGCGGGGCCGGGCGCTGCAGCGGGCCCGCCGCCGCATCCAGATGGTGTTTCAGGACCCGCTGGCCTGTCTCAACCCGACGATGCGCGTGGGCGATGCCATCGCCGACCCGCTGCTGATCCACGGCCTGGCCAGCCGCGGCGCCGCCCGCCAGCGGGCCCGCGAGCTGATGGGTGCCGTGGGCCTGGAGCCGCCGGAGGCGTTTGAGCAGCGGCTGCCGCGCCAGCTCTCCGGCGGCCAGCAGCAGCGGGTGGCGATCGCCCGGGCCCTGATCCTGGAGCCGCAGGTGCTGCTCTGCGACGAGAGCGTGAGCATGCTCGATGCCGAGATCCAGGCGGAGGTGCTGGCGCTGCTGCGCCAGCTGCAACGGCGCCTGGGGCTCGGCCTGCTGTTCGTGACCCACGACCTGGCCCTGGCCAGCGGCTTCTGCCAGCGGCTGATCGTGCTTGAAGGAGGCCGGATCGTGGAGGAGGGCCCCGGCGATCAGCTGCTCGCCAACCCCCAGGCCGCGATCACGCGCACCCTGGTGGCGGCGTGTCCGCGGTTGCCGGTGGGGGCTGGCTGAGCCGGCGGCGGCTGGCGCGGCCGATCAGTGGTGGGCGTGGCCGGCGCCGACACCAGGATTGGAGGCGGAGGGAACGGCATCCGGCAGATCGATGCGCACCTTCTGCATCATGCCTTGATCTTCATGATCGAGGATGTGGCAGTGGAGAACGAATTCGCCGATGTAGCGGCGATAACGCGACCGGACGACCACTTCATATCCCTGCTTAACCATGAGAGTATCTTTCCAGACGCCCTTGAGGCCACGATATTCCGGATCAAATGCCTGACCATCACCATCCACAGCGTCAGGGGCGCTGACATCCCTGTTGTTTGCATCGGTAATTTTGACGACCTGGAACGGATTGACGTGAATATGGAACGGATGGCTCGCGAATTTTGACGTCAGAGTCCACTCATCCGCACCACCCAGCTTGAGAACGCGCACCTGCTTCTCATCAGCTGGATTAAACGACTGACCGTCGATCTGGAAAAGCGGAGGCCCACCCGGAAAGGCAATATTAAAAGCGAGCGATTGAGAACCAAGATCTTTGCTGTCCTCAATGTCTGCATGGGGCGCAAAGCTCTGCAGGCCTAGATTGTTGCTCAGATCCGCCAGCACCTTGTCACGGACATTGGCCGGCATGGTCCGCCGCGCCGCCGCCTCCAGCTCCCGGGCGACATAGGCCGTCAGGTCGTTCGGGACACTGGAACCATTGGCCACCTCGACGAAACCGAGCAAACTGCGCGATGGAGGAGCCCCTGAGACATTGGCAATGGGCGGCAGGTCGCCATCGACGATGCAATAGGTTCCAGGCTCAGGGAACACCATCAGGGCATCCCAACGGTAGCCAGGCTGAAGCACGGTCTTTGTCGATGGGATCGCCTTGCCAAGAGTGAGCCCGTCAGCTGCGACGAGATGCTGCATCAGCGGCGCACCCTTGCAGTTTACGGCCACGTATGCATCATTAGCCGAAGCCTTCAACCCCTCAACACTGGGCGCCGCGGCACTCAACTTCAGAAACTGGAGATTGATAGTATCGCGAACACCGCCATGGATCACTCGCCAGCGCTCTATCTCACCAGTGCGCACCTGATCAAAGACAGGCAGAACCTGCCCATTGATGCTTGTATAACGCCCTGAGCTGCCCCAGGAAGTCGACGCGAGCTGATCGTAACCCTCGACCCCCGCAACATCACCAGCATCGCAGGTGTAATTCTTATTGGCATCAGCCTTGATAGCATTTTTCTCGTCCCTACAGGCATAAGGAATCTGCTGAAGCACAACAACGCGCTCCTTGAAGGGCTGAGCGGCACTGGGCTTCAGCAGGGTATCGAGATCACCGGGGGAACCGGGCGCAGGTAGCCGATCGCCCTTGATCACCAGGGCACCAGCCATACCGCTCGACACCTGCAACGCCGTAGAACCATGCACATGGGTGTGGTACCAGAAGGTCCCGGCGGGGTGATCCGAGGGGATGTTGTACTCGTATTGAAAACTCCTTCCCGGATTGATCCTCACCAACACATTGTCACTATTGCCGGCCGGACTGACCCAGAGGCCATGGGCATGCAGGTTGGTGCTATTGAAACAATGGGGTGTATTGATAGAAGTGACATTGGCACAGGAGGGATCCGGTGCAGGCAGCTTGTTATTGAGTGTGATCCGCACGGTCTGCCCAGGCGTTGCCTGAATCATCGGCGAAATGAACGGCGTATCCGCACTGGTCCCCGTGCCCTGATAACTGCGCAGTCGCACCTTGTCGTAGCTTTTGGTTGCCGGGTTGTAGATCTCACCATCTGCATAGATGATGTCCAGGTCGTAACGGACCTCACCCGATGCCGGCTGCGCTGCAGCCTGCGGAGCGGCTCCAGGGGCGCGCAGCAGCGGTCGCGCTCCAGGCCGGGGCGCCGATTGCACGGGTCCGTCACCAGCGGGCTGCAACAGGGGCGGATTTACCACCCGGCGGGGCGCCGCCTCTACAGCGAACGGCAGCAGCAGCGATAGCAGGGCCCAGGGCACCACGATCCGCAGGCTCATCAGCAGGCGGAAGAAGCGCCAACGAAGCGGCCACGTTGCAGCGAACACAGATCCCGAGCACACAGATCCAGCCATCACCGACGTCAACAGCAACAGACTTCTGCAGGCTAGAGACGAATTTGCAGGCGGCCATCAATCCGGCGAGCTCGCTGCCTGCCAGCCACTGATCTGGATCAGAGAAACAACATCAACACGACAACAGCCAGCCCACTTCGATAAGGATTAACTTTTTTAACGAGTGTATTGAAACTGCCCACGGCGATCCACAGGCTATGGCCGTCAGCGCCACCCATGCAGCGCCGACACGCCGCTTATCTGAGCCCCAGGGCTCAGCCAGAACCACCAGAAGCCAATCCCAACATGGACAATCCGTTCATCGGCATGATCGCCCTGTTCCCGTATAGCTTTGCACCACAAGACTGGCTGGATTGCGACGGCAGACTCCTTCCGGTCAACCAATACCAAGCCCTTTTCTCTCTGCTCAACACGACCTATGGCGGCGACGGCCGGAGCAACTTTGCCCTGCCCGATCTGCGCGGCCGCATGCCGATCGGCATCGGCACCGGCCCTCTCGGCCGCTACGACCTCGGCAAGACACAAGGCCAGAACAGCACATCCATCAGCAGCACTCCCCTGATAATCCCGGCCGCCAGGGCGGATGATCCCAAGCCGACCGTAGTGGTCGTTAACACCGCCAAGGATCCGATCAACGTCCAGAACCCCAGCCTGGCCCTGCGCTGGTGCATTTTCGTGGGCAGCGGAGAATACCCTACCAGGGATTAATACACCATAGATACTACCCAAAGCTCCTTGTTCAACCACTGAAAACTAGTCACAACATGGATGCGTACATCGGCATGATCGCCCCGTTCCCCTATGCCTATGCGCCACGGGACTGGGTAGATTGCGACGGGCGAACATTACCCATCCAGTCCCACGCTGCTCTTTTCTCTCTGATCGGCACAACCTTCGGCGGCGACGGCCGGAACAACTTTGCGGTACCCGATCTGCGCGGTCGCGTACCGATCGGCATCGGCACAAGCCCCCTCGGCCGTTACGAACTCGGCAAGATACAGGGTCAGAACAGCAAGCAGCTGCTCTCCAATCGGTTGGTCATCCCCAGCCAGCGCCCAGAGGAAACTAATCCCCAGCCGACCGCAGTGGTCGCCAACACGGCCTGGGATCCGATCAACGTCCAGAACCCCAGCCTGGCCATGCGCTGGTGCATCTGCGTTCAGGGCATCTATCCCTACCGACCCGACTGACCCAGGGGGGGGGGGCCACCACCCTCACACCCGCCGCCGCAACACCGCCAGCAGCTTCTCAAACGGCGCCGGCAACGGCGCCTCACAGATGATCCGCTCACCGCTGATCGGATGGTTGAGGCCCAGCTGCACCGCATGCAGGGCCTGGCCGGGAAGTGACACGGGCAACTTGCGGGCCCGCGAATAGGTGGGATCACCCACGATCGGATGGCCGATGTGGGCGCAATGCACCCGGATCTGATGGGTGCGGCCGGTGTCGAGCTTGAAGCGCAGCAGGGCGTGATCGCCGAGGCGCTCGATCAGGCGCCAGTGGGTGCAGGCATGGCGGCCGGACTCATCGTGGACGACGGCATATTTCTTGCGATCGGCGGGATGGCGACCGATCGCCCCCACGATCGTGCCGCTCTCGGCCGGCGGCTGGCCG
>RFPK01000174.1 GCA_009926195.1 Synechococcaceae bacterium WB4_1_0192
GGCCTCGGGCCCGAGGCCCTGCACAAGCCAGCGCCAGGTCGCCACCAGCAGGCCACCCAGCAGGCCGCAACCGAGCAGCAACAGCACACACAACGGCAGGCTGAGGGGCAGAGGCACACCCACCCAGTCGAGGGGATGCAACCACAGCAGCCAGCGATGGCTCACGATCACGGCCGCAGCGCCCCAGGCCAGGGCCGGGCGCGGCCCCAGGGCCCAGAGCGGAATCAGCGCCAGCCAGAGCAGCGGCGGTACCCCCAGGGGCGGCAGGGCCAGGGCCGCCAGCACCCCGCCAGCCAGGGCGGTGATCCACCAGATCGGCCGGTTGTCTGCCATGGCAGCAAACCTTAGGAAGCGCCAAGGTTTGTGCAGACCCACAGCGGGTCTCACCCTCCCTGCAGCGCCTGGCCATGGATGCGAGCAACCCCCTGCAACAGCTGCTGGTGCGTGGCCTGGGCACCACCTCGCTGGTAGCCGAGCGGCTGCGCGGGGTCACCCAGGCCTGGGTGAGCAGCGGCCGCCTCGATCCCGCCCAGGCGGCCACCCTGGTGGATGAGGTGCTGGCCAGCCTGCGGGGCGAGAACCCAGAGCTCGAGAAGCAGACCGAACGGCAGTTGGACCGCAATCTGGATCAGCTGCTGCAGGAGCTGGGCCTGGCGCGCCAGCGGGAACTGGATGAGCTGCGCGGCCGCATCGACCGGCTGGAGCGGCAGCAGCGGCAACAGGTCACCAACAGCGGCTACGCCGATCTGCCGGACTGAGGGGCGGCTGATGCGCCGGCTGGGGCAGAATCCCAGCCGCGATCCACTCGATCCCGCCCATGCGCGACATCCTGATCAGCTCGGCGGTGTGTGTGGCCTGCCTGCTGCTGGCGCTGGTGAGCCAGCTGGTGGCCCCCTCCACCGTGGTGGCCGCCGCACCTGCCAGCGAAGCGGCCGTTGTGCGCGAGGCGACACCAGCCGTCAGCCGCGGCGCCTTCGAGCTCGACCCCGACGACACCAACCCGACTCTCTTCACCATGGCCAGCGACGCAAGCCCCGACCAGATCGCCGCCGGCGCCCCTGACCTCGGCGGCGACCTGGTGGCGGCCAAGGAGCGCACCACCCCCAGCGGCCTGCGCATCACCGATCTGGTGATCGGCGACGGCCCGGAAGCCACCGCTGGTGAAACCGTGAGCGTGAACTACCGCGGCACCCTCGAGAACGGCAAGGAGTTCGACAGCAGCTACGGCCGCGGCCCCTTCTCCTTCCCCCTCGGCGCCGGCCGCGTGATCAAGGGATGGGATGAGGGCGTCGCCGGCATGCAGGTGGGCGGCAAGCGCAAGCTGGTGATCCCCCCCGATCTGGCCTACGGCGAGCGCGGTGCCGGCGGTGTGATCCCCCCCAACGCCACCCTGATCTTCGAGGTGGAACTGCTCAAGATCGGCCGCTGACCAGGCCCCGGTGAGGACCGCTCGCCAGGGCGGTTCTCCGGACTTTCGAAACCTGAAGCGATCGTTAGGATTCGCCCGCGTCCGGAAACCGGCCGCGCACCGATAAGCACGTCCTCCCGTCCCATGGCTCATACGCTGCCCGCGCTGCCCTACGACCTCGACGCGCTGGAGCCCCACATCTCCCGCTCGACCCTCGAGTTCCACCACGGCAAGCACCACAACGCCTACGTCACCAACCTGAACAACCTGGTGGCGGGCACCGAGCTGGAGGGCAAGAGCCTCGAGGACACCATCACCGCCGTGGCCGGTGACGCCAGCAAGGCCGGTGTGTTCAACAACGCCGCCCAGGTGTGGAACCACAGCTTCTACTGGCAGTGCATCAAGCCCAATGGCGGCGGCACCCCCAGCGGCGCCCTGCTCGACAAGATCAACGCCGACTTCGGCAGCTTCGAGACGTTCGTTGAGGAGTTCAAGGCCGCCGGCGCCACCCAGTTCGGCAGCGGCTGGGCCTGGCTGGTGCTCGACAACGGCACCCTCAAGGTGACCAAGACCGGCAACGCCGATCTGCCCCTGGCCCACGGCCAGAAGGCTCTGCTGACCATGGACGTGTGGGAGCACGCCTACTACCTCGACTACCAGAACCGCCGCCCCGACTACATCACCACCTTCCTCGACAAGCTGGTGAACTGGGACTTCGTGGCCGCCAACCTGGCTGCCGCCTGAAGGGAGCGCACAGGCCGCCAGAGCGTGGCGGCCATGCTCAAACTGCCCCCGCTGACCGCGGGGGCTTTTTCATGGCTGCAACCCAGGCATCCTGGATGCAGCCTTGGTTCAGGTGCTGGCCGGCAGGAGAGCGGATGGGGGAACCGCTGAGCTGAGCACCGCCTCCGGCGGGATCCACATCGCATCGCCGTAGGAGAAGAAGCGGTAACCCTCGGCCTTGGCCTGCGCGTAGAGGTCAAGCAGGCGGCGGCGGCCGATCAGGGCACTGACGAGCAGCAGCAGCGAGCTCCTGGGCAGGTGGAAGTTGGTGAGCAGGCCCTGTACCACCGCGAAGCGATAGCCCGGCTGGATCACCAGATTCACCGGACCTCGGTGGGGCTGCAGCACGCCGCCATTCAGCTGCGCCACGGCCTCCAGGCTGCGCACGCTGGTGGTGCCCACCGCGATCACCCGGCCGCCCTGAGCCCGGCAGGCGGCCACGGCCTCCACCAGCGCCGGGCTCACCTCCACCCACTCGCTGTGCAGCTCCAGCTGGGTGAGGTCTTCCGTCTCAACGGGCCGGAAGGTGCCAAGGCCCACGTGCAGGGTGGTTTCCGCCAGCTCCACCCCTCGCTCGCGGATCGCCGACAGCAGATCGTCGCTCAGATGCAGGCCCGCCGTCGGGGCGGCCACAGCGCCGGGGCGGGAGGCATAGCGGGTCTGGTAGCGGCTGTCGTCGTCGGCGCCGTGCTCGTGGATGTAGGGCGGCAGCGGGATCTCGCCGTAGCGGGCCAGCAGCGCTTCGATCGCCTCCGGGCTGGTGCACTCGGGTGGGAAGCGCACCACCCGGCCGCCGCTGACCGGATCGATCGCCACGATCGGCAGAGCGAGGGGAGCCTGGCCCGGGTGCTCCAGCTGCAGCAGCTCACCGGGCTTGAGACGCTTGGCGGGACGGGCCAGGCAGAGCCAGTCGCTCGGGCCGCTCTCGACGCCGGGCGGCAGGGGCGTGGCCAGACCAGCCGGCTCCAGCAGCAACAGCTCCACCGCCCCGCCACTGGGACGGCGTGCCTGCAGGCGCGCCTTGAGCACCCGGGTGTTGTTCACCACCAGCAGATCACCGGGCTGCAGCTCCTGCTGCAGCTCCCACACCGTCAGGTGGCGGCAGGGGGCAGCGGCTCCGGGTGCCAGGGCCTGCTCACCAGCCGTCAGCGGATCCACAGCGAGCAGCCGGGCCGCATGGCGCGGCTCGGCGGGGCGCTGGGCGATGAACTGCTCCGGCAGATCGAAGCTATAAGCCGACAGACAGTGGTCGGCCGGATCAGGCGCAGCGATCGGGCTCAAGGGGTCAGCGGCCAGTGGGGCAGCAAGGGGCCGGACTCAGAGCGCCAGGGATTCAGGGTTGGTTTCGATCAGCTGGGCCAGGTCCTTGAGGAAGGCGGCGGCGTGGGCGCCGTAGATCACGCGGTGATCACAGGTGAGGTTGACCTGCATCTGGTTGGCGACGCGGATCGAGCCGTCCTTGCCGGCCACGACGGTGGGACGGGAAGCCGCCACCGCCAGGATCGCGCCGGTGCCGGGGGGCAGGATCGCATCGAAGCGATCCACACCGAACATGCCCAGGTTGGAGAGGGTGAAGGTACCGGTGCTGTACTCCTCCGGCTGCAGCTGCTTGCTGCGGGCGCGGCTCACCAGATCGGCCCAGTTGCGGGCCAGCGAATAGATGTCGGTCCTGTCGGCGTTGGCCAGCACCGGCGTGATCAGGCCGCCGTCTTCCATGGCTACGGCAACAGCCACGTTCACGGCGGCGGGATAGGCCATGGCGGCGCCATCGGCGCTGGTGGCGGCGTTCACCTGGGGATGGCGGGCCAGCACCACACCCACGGCCTTGGCCAGCAGGGCGGTCATGGTGACGCCCTTGCTCTTCACCTGCTTGTAGAAGGCGTCGAGCCTGGTGGTGGTGATCGTGTAGCCCACCCGGAAGCAGGGCACCTCCAGGCTGGCCAGCATGTTGCGGTTGACCGCGTTCTGCAGGGTGTTGAAGCTCACGCTCTCGCCGGGACGACCGAAGGCGTCACCGGCGGGTGCCGGGGCCGGAGCCGCGGCGCCAGGGCCGCTGGCTGCAGCCACCACGGCGGGGCCAGAGCCTTCCGCCACGCGAGGCACGGCAACGGTGAGCCCCAGGGCGCGCTCGACATCCTCAGCCTGAATGCGGCCGTGGGGGCCGCTGCCGCGCAGGCTCTCGAGGGCCACACCGTGCTGGCTGGCCAGCTTCTTGGCGCGGGGGCTGGCGATTACGCGGCCCGAAGCCACCGCCAGTGCCATTGGCGACTACCTCAAGCAACACGCACCCATCGTGAGCGATTTCAATGT
>RFPK01000175.1 GCA_009926195.1 Synechococcaceae bacterium WB4_1_0192
CGGCTCACGCACGGCACTGGCATTGAGCGCCTGAGCGGGTGGGTCATAGCGCAACAGCTCCTCCACCGTGCTGGCCAACAGCTCCGGCTGCCGGCGCAGCCGCTCGAGCACCTCGGGCTGACGCGAGAGCAGCAGCGCGGCGTTGCTGATCAGCAGTGGCACCGTGTAGATGCTGGCTGAGTAGAAGTTGCTCGATACGATCAGCAGCAGCTGCTCATCGGCCAGGGCGATACCGCTGCGAGGATCGCCGATCAGGCGGCTGAGCAGATCATCCGTGGGGTTGCGGCGACGCTCCTCCAGCAGCGGCATAAAGAAGCGGTTGTACACCGCCATCGCCTCATCGCCACCAGTCGCGGTCTGCTCCGTCTGGGTGAGGCCGCGGGCCCTCACAAAACGACCCACATGCTCGAGCACCTCAATCTGCTGATGCTCAGGCACGCCCAGCAATTGACCCGTGACGAGCACCGGCAGGGGATTGGCAAGCAGCGGCATCAGATCGAGCCATTCACCACTCGACACTGCATCGATCCGCTGGTGCACCACATCCAGACAGAACTGCTCCAGAGCAACCAGATCGATCGAGCGGAACGCCGCCAGCATGTGCTGACGTACGCGACCATGGCGCTCGCCATCCAGATATGGTAGATCGTGTATCTGGCGGCGGAAAATGCGCTCGTCGCCAAAGCGTTGGATCAACTTGTCGAGATGATCCTGGCGGTAGCAGCGCGGATCACGCATGTGCGCCTCCGACTCAGGATGGCCGAGCAGGATCCACATCCCGGGGCCTTCGCACCACTGCACCGGACACTCCTGGCGCAGGGCGGCATAAATCGGGTAGGGGTCCGGGTGGCCAGGCAGGCAGGGATCCAACTGGAACGCCCGGCGCTCATGGTCACTCAGGGGCATGGCCAGTGCGCACGTTGGGCCCAAGGCTATTGACGCTGGCTGCAGCAGCAACGCTGCAGGCGGATCCAGGCCGCAGGGCCTGGCCGGGGCCTTGGTAACGCTCAGATGAAGCTGAAATCACAGGGTCGCAGGTCGACAGCCTTCACGCCGAGCAGGGTGAGCGCATCGCCGCCGAACAGCACTCGCGTTTCGCCCACGCCCTGCTGCACCTGCAATCCACCGGGTGCTGGTGTTCCCAGCGATTCGAACTGAATCCGATCGAAGCCGGGTCGGTAATCGAGGATCACAGCATCGATACCGCTCTTGCAGAACACAAAGGTGTCGCGACCTCCAAGCCCCTGCATCACCTGACGGCCGCTGCCGGCCACCAGCAGATCGTCAACGGTCCCCCCGATCAGACGATCAGCGCCATCGGAGCCGACCACCAGCTGCGGCATCAGCGGATCGGCGATCTGATCGCCGGAGGCCTCACCACCACGCCGTTCGGTGTAGATGAAGGCATCGGCCTGGATGTGACGGGTGTCGGTGTTGCGCAGGATCAACGAGGAGAGCGTGGTCGCTTCGATCTGCCGCAGCGTGGCGCCATCAAAGCCCTGATTCTTGTACCAGTAGGCATCGCCATCGCGCAGGTTCTGGAACTGCTGGGCAATGATCCGCTGGAAGGTTTCCCCCACCATGCCGCCACCGACGTGGCGCTCCGCGAGACCGCCGATCCAGAGTTCCACCGCATCAACACTGCCGTAGGCGGTCTGCAGCGCCGCCGCCGTGGCGGCATCGCCGCACAGCTCTGCAAAGCTGGTATAGGCCTTCAGACCGAGGGCCACCCGGGTCTGGTTGAGGGTGCCGAGGCCAAGATCACGGCCCCGCTGAATGTTGATCGCGGCCAGATCCATCGCCATCGGGCCGACATCGAGGAAATTGCGCAGATCATCCACCAGATGCACATCGAGGGCATTGGAGCGATCCGCAGCCAGATGACGCAGCAGGCCGGCGGCACCGCCGTCGGCCACGAAATCCGAGGTGGACTGGAAGAACGCGTCCCTCAGGGACACTGGTGTGCCGAGGGTCTGCCCCTGCTCCCCGATCTTCTCGAGGTTGGCGGAAACGATCGAATGACCGAAGCGGAACGCCGCCCCGGCAAATTCCACGCTCAGACGTGCATCCACCGTCGGATTGAAGCCGCGATAGGAGGCGATCGCCTTGTTGCCGAGCAGATGGGGCAGAAACTCCTGGTAGGTGATCACGGCAATTTCAGCGCCGACGATCGCCCGGGCCTCCTGATACAGCTGCTCGCCGCTCCAGGTCGGATGCTGCTGGGCAAGCCGATCCACCTGGCGGTTGTGCTCCCGCACGAACAGGGTCTGCAGCGCGGTGAGATCGGGGTTCTCCTGAACGCGCACATCGCCGGCAAGGAACTGACCGTTGACGATCGGCAGATTGGCGCCGGCGGAAGTGAGCAGATGGCCATCGGCCGTGCGCAGGGCGCTGGCGGTGGCGGCATCGGAGCCGTAGACCATCGAGCCGTCGAGCCAGCCGCTGATGCCGTTGACGGCGGCGGCCGGCCGACCGGCCACTCCGGTGAGCGGATCGATCACGGTGCGCGTCATCGGGATCGTGGTGGCCTGAAGCACCGGGTCACCGGCGGGGATCTCGATCGCGATCGAGGTCACGCCGTCGGAGCGCATCAGATCGAGGTCGTGGTCGATGAACTGGCCCCAGGCGTACATCATTCCTGAGAGGCCCTCGGGATTCGGCACCTCCCCCTGACCCGCGACGACGACGTTGCTGATCAAGCGGGCATTGGGAGCACCGCTCAGCATCGCCTTTACGCCATCGGCGAAACGGGCGGGTCCGAGCCGGCTGAAATCACTGCCGACCGCATTGAGGCTGGAGGTGGGGCTGGTGTTGCCGCTGCCGTCGATCGAGCGATAGCGGGGGCGAGGCGCCAACCCGGGCGGCAGTGGTCGGTCGCGACCATCGCCGGCGATCGGCGGCCAGGCACCACGACCCAGGTCTTCAGGCAGGCGTGCCCCGGGAGCCGGAGTACGCACAGCGCCAGGGCGCGGCGCCAGCGCTGATGACCCGGCCGCCGGGGGCGCCAGCCAGGGGCTGCCGGGACGGAAGCCGGCCTCCAGGGCAACAAAGGCCTGAAGGAAGCCGGCCGCCCGAGGGGCAGGGCGGCCCGATCGAACGGGGCGGAACGGGGAAGCGCTGGCCATCGGAAGCAACCGACTGCCTCCAGCATCGATGCGATCCATGTCAGGGCCGTGACAGGCCGCGGTCACACTGTGACAAGGCCAATCCGCCAATCTGGAGCTGTTCGAAGCTGCCAGCATGACGGCAGAACACGGTCCAGACAGCATCGACAGCCCCGCGATCGCGTCCAGCCCCTGGGTGTGGCTGGTCGATGACGACCAGGAACTCCAGGAGATGCTGGCGCCCTACCTGGAGCAGCAGGGAGCACGTGTCACCTGTCTGTCCTGCGCAGAGGATTGCCAGGAGCTGCTGCAATGCCAGCAACCCGATTTGCTGGTGCTCGATGTGATGCTTCCAGGCCTGGATGGCCTCAGCCTGCTCCGGCGCCTGCGGGATCAGGCGATCGGCGTGCCGGTGCTGATGCTCACGGCCAAAGGGGATCCGGTGGATCGAATCATCGGTCTGGAGCAGGGGGCCGACGACTATCTCGCCAAACCCTTTCTGCCGCGGGAACTGAACGCCAGAATCAGGTCAGTGCTCAGGCGCCAATCAAAGCAGTCCACTGTCGGCACCAGCCCCGAGACGGCGAGCGACGACAGGGTGTGCTTCGGCGACTGCCTGCTCGATCGCCGCCGCCGCCGCCTGTTCCGTCGCGGGCAGGACCTGGGCATCAGCAGCAGTGAATTCGATCTGCTCGATGTGCTGGTGCAGAACCCGCAGCGACCGCTCTCGCGCGATCGCCTGATCGAACTCACCCGGGGCCCCCTCAGTGAGATCGACCCACGCAGCATGGATGTGCAGGTCTCACGACTGCGCAAGTTGATCGAACGCGATCCCCGCCGGCCGATCCACCTCCAGACCGTCTGGGGCTACGGCTATGTGTTCGCCCCGGAGGGAAGCGGATGAGCTCCCGCTGGCCGCCGGTGACCGCGGCTCCGATCGCCCTGGCAAGGATCGGGCAATCGTTGCGGCGTCCCAGCCCGATGCTGGTACGCCTGATCGGCCTGTTCCTGCTCTGCTGGCTGGCCAGCTTCCTGCTGGTGCGCACCATGCTCACCAGTCGCACCGACCGCAGCCAGGTGGAGCAGATGGCCGGGATCCTGGCCAACAACATCGCCCTGACCGAGCTGGCCCTGGAGCATTACCCGCCGCCGGCGGTGTCACAGCTCAATGGCTTCCAGCTGCTGGTGACCAACCGTCCGAGCCTGAGCGGCAGCGACGATCGACGCCTCGGCGCCCAGCTGGAGCGCCTCTCCCAGGACCTCTGCGATCGTCTCGGCCACTGCCCGACCCTTGTGCCGCACCCGGGAAAGGTGCGAGGGGTCTGGATCCGCATCCGCTCCTCCCTGGAGCCGGTCTGGCTGTTTTCGCCGCTGCCGGCCCAGGGTCTGTTCAGCCC
>RFPK01000176.1 GCA_009926195.1 Synechococcaceae bacterium WB4_1_0192
CACGCCGTGAAGCGCTGAGCCGCTCCGGCAAGCGCGCCGACCGTTCAAAGGATCGCAGCCGCACCGAGGCCGCCAGGGAGGTCAAGACCGCCAAGAGCGCGGCTCCCGCTGCCACTGAGCACAAATGCAAGTGCCAGGAGCATGCTGCTCCTGAGGTCCGCACCAACTCTTCCCGCTCAGCCACCCTGTCGCTGGACAGCGCTCGCTCCAGCAGCAGCAACGCCAAGGCCGCTCCTCGCTCAGCCACCAAGAAGGGCACCGCCCAGCACAACCCCAGTCGCGCCCTTGTGCTCGCCCGGCGCGATGCCCTGGCCAAGCGCGGTAAGTCCGCCAGCACGGCTGCCAACGGTGGTGCCGCCTCCGTGGTTCGCCAGGGCAACCCCGATCTCAGCACCCGTGAGCTCTCCCAGAAGCTGCGCGAGCTCAAGAACAAGAGTGGTTCAGCTGGTCTGGTGCGCAGCGGTAGCGGCAGTGGTACCACCCGCCCCAGTGGTCCGAACCGCAATGGCGCCAAGCGTGCTGCTGCAGCTGAAGCTTCCCTCAAGGTGGGCGTCAGCGAAACCCTCGCCGGCCAGACCATCACCGGCACCCAGGCCAACCGCTCGGTGAAGACCACCGGCAATGAGGCCGCTACCTGCCGCACCATCACCGGCACCGAATATCTCGGCGCCGAGGTGTTCCAGACCTTCTGCGGCACTCAGCCCGCCACCCCGAACCAGCCCGCCAAGGTCCGCATCAGCGCCACCAGCCACGGCAACCGGGTGACCGGCAACGAAGTCGGTCGCAGCGAGAAGGTCACCGGCGATGAGCCCGGCACCTGCAAGACCGTCACCGGCACCGAGTACCTCTCGGCCAACCAGTCCGCCGCCTATTGCGGATCTGCGACCCCTTCGGTGCGCAAGGTGGGCCGCAGCCAGACTATCGGCGGCCAGGCCGTCAGCGGTGTGATGGTCGGCCGCAGCGAGAAGGTCACCGGTGATGAGCCGGGGTCCGGTCGTCAGCTGACCGGCGACCAGTACCTCGGCTCCGAAGCGCCCGTACCCGGCCGCGCTCCCACCAAGGTCAGTGCCCTCAACACCCTGCGCGGCACCGGTGTCACCGGTACCCACGTCGGCCGCAGCCAGAACGTGACCGGTGACGAGCCCGGCAGCTGCCGCGCCATCACCGGCGATGAGTACATCGGCAGCCAGCAGTTCGACGGCTTCTGTGGTGGCCGTCCCGAAGCCGAGGCCCCCAAGGTCGGCTTCAGCATCACCAACCGCAACCAGGTGGTGAGCGGCACCCGCACCGGCCGTTCCTCCAAGGTCACCGGCGATGAGCCCGGAACCTGCAAAGTGGTCACCGGTACCCCCTATGCAGGGCTTGAGCAGGCCGGCGACTTCTGCAACGCTGCTGCCGTCCGCGCCACCCGAGAACGGACCCCCGTCCGCGGCTCCAACCGCATGAGCGGTATCCAGCCCGGCATCGCCGGTCTCACCGGCGCTGAAAAGGGAGCCTGTGAGGCGATCAGCGGCACCCCCTACGTCGGTGCGGATCAGCACCAGGCCGCCTGCAGCAGCTCCCCTGCCCGTGAGGCGGACTTCCCCCAGCCCCTCAACCCGGCGGCCTGGGAGCAGTTCAGCGTCCAGTCCCCCGCACGTGCCGCCCAGATCGAGCGGGAAACCACCGGCGCGGTGACCGGCAGCACCTACGAGCAGGGAGGTCGCATCACCGGCCCTTTTGACATGGCCAGCGGCAAGGTGACCGGCACCGAGCGCTTCCGCTTTGATCGCCACCAGGCCCAGCGCCTGGCCGGTTCCGGCGGAGCTGCAGGTGCCATCGCCGACCCCCAGCCTGCAGCCTCCAGGGTCACGGGTGAAGGTTCCGGCCTGAAGATCACCGGCGACGACTGGGATCGTGGTGACCGCGTCACCGGTACCGAGGGCAGCTCCGCCCGCCGCCGCAACCCCACCCGCGTCGGTCCCATGAGCGCCATGCCTGGCTTCCAGACCAAGCGCAACGAGGAAGTCCCTGCCCCCACCAGCAAGGTCACCGGTTCCAGCGGCAGCACCGACCAGGGCTCCCTGATCACGGTGTCCGGCGGCGCTCGCGGCTGAGGCCTGAACGATGCCCGGGCGTCCTGCCAGCAACAACCAGCGACCCACTGCGCCGACGGCTCCCCGTCGTCGGCCCGGCGCTGCCCCCACGGCTTCGGCCGACCAGTCCGCGACCAGCACCCCTGGCGCAGGCAATGGCCTCAGTCCCGTATCCAACCTGAGCAAGGTTCTGCGCCAGCGTGAGCTCGCGAGTGCCGCACGTAGCCGTTCCGCCCGAGCCCAGGCTGAGGCGGCCAGCCGCTCGGTTGCCCCCGCTGGTCGCCGCGTTCGCGCGGTCGCGACGCAGGTGATCCGCAACCAGTCCCGTCCTGCCAAGCCTTCCTTTGCAGGGACGGTCGCCAGCACCGGTCTCCATCCCCTCAGCGACGGCCGTGTCAATGCCGCCCTGCGGGCCTACGAGGAGCGCACCCTCGGCGCCTTCGATCGGATTGTTCCCGTTCTCAAGCGGCTGTCGGCCCTGCAGCACGAGCCTGATTTCGTGGCCCAGGCCCAGCAGCTCGCCCAGCGTGAACTCGGCCATCCGCTGCCGCTTCCCGTCCTGGAAACGGCCTGGACCAGCCAGCTGGACATGCGCACCCTGTTCGCCTGGTGCGTGTTCGAGGCCTACGAACAGACCAGCCTCAGCTTCTTCAACGATGACCCCCTGGCGGCTGCCTCCGGCACTGCCGATGCCCAGGCCTTCGAGACATTTCTGCTCGACTGCGGCTTCCATCTGCTGGATGTGACCCCCTGCGCCGACGGCCGTCTGGCCCACGCCATCGCCTACGGACTGCGTCTGCCCTTCAGTTCGGTGCGCCGCCGCTCCCATGCGGGCGCCCTGTTCGACGTTGAGAACACGGTGAACCGCTGGGTCAAGACCGAGCATCGCCGTTATCGCGAAGGCCTGCCCAATCCGGCCCATGTCGATACCCGCTACCTCAAGGTTGTGGTGTATCACTTCAGCTCGAAAGACCCCTGCCATGAGGGGTGTGCCGCCCACGGCAGCGACGACAAGGCAGCGGCAGCCGCCGGGCTGCAGCGACTCAGGGATTTTCAGCAGGCTGTTGAGAACAGCTTCTGCTGCGGCGCTTCGGTCGATCTGTTGCTGGTTGGCATGGACACCGACACCGACGCGATCCGGGTCCATGTGCCTGGCCGCGACGGCAGCACCGATCTTGAGCACTGGCTGGATGCCCGTGACGTCTACGACGCCACACGCCAGCTTTCTGCCGATGCTGCCCGTGAACGTATTGCCGCCCTGGTGAATGATGCGGCTCCCTCGAGTCCCGATGCCGGCATGGTGCGGCTCGTGGCCCGGCTGATCGAGCACAACCTTTCCCAGATCGATTATGTCCGCCAGTACCACGGCGGCAGCTACGGCGATTTCGGCCATGCCGAACGCTTCATCGGCGTCGGTATCGGTTTCAAGGAGATCCACCTGCGCAACCTCACCTACTTCGCCTATATGGACACGGTGGAGGAGGGGGCTCCGGACCTCGACGTCGGTGTCAAGATCTTCTCTGGTCTGAACGTGTCGCGCGGCTTGCCGATTCCGGTGGTGTTGCGCTTCGACTACCACGGAGCCGTTCCCGGTGCCCGTGAGCGGGCCATCGCCCATTGCGAACGTGTCCAGGCCGCGATCCAGACCCGTTACGCCCGCCTCTGCGAGCAGGGCCTGCTGCACACGTTGCTTACGGTGCGCGACCGCGATCGGTCCGTGCCCGCCGAGACCGTAAGGTCCTCCATCAGCTTCAACACAGGAGGGGGTCACTGACATGCTGATCTGCAAGGTCCTCAAACCCCTGGTTTCCACCAACCGCATCGCTGATTTCCAGCACAAGCACCTCCAGGTCGTCCTTGACGGCAGTACCCAGAAGGTTGCCGTCGATGCCGTCGGTGCCATCCCTGGAGACTGGGTGATCTGTGTCGGCAGCTCGGCTGCCCGTGAGGCCGCCGGCAGCAAGTCGTACCCCAGCGATCTGACGATCGTCGGCATCATCGACCACTGGGATCCGGACGCTGCCAAGGAGATGGCCGCCGGCAAGCCCGCCGCTCCCCAGGGAGGCAAGTCCTAGTGGAGATCATGCAGGTGATGGGTTCTCTCGTCTGCACGCAGCGGGTGGAGGGTTTTGCCCACCAGAACCTGCGCATCCTGCGCACCAGCAAGGGCAAGCTCAGCGTCGCCACCGATCCCGTGGGTGCCTCGCCCGGTAACTGGGTCTTCACCGCCAGCGGCTCTGCGGCCCGTCATGCCACCGGCGATCCCAACCTGTTCACCGATCTGACGATCGGCGGCATCATCGACCACTGGTTGCCCGACGGCTGAAGTGCGCTCCCCGCGACCGTCTTCGTCCACCGCGCATCCAACACCGGGCTCCGTCCCCTTCCACCATGGCCACCTCGAGATCCCGATCCAACCCCAGC
>RFPK01000177.1 GCA_009926195.1 Synechococcaceae bacterium WB4_1_0192
GCAGTTCCGCAAGGACGGCACCCTGGCCACCCGACCGGCGCTCGATGTCTACGCCGACCACCTGGAGGTGCTGGGCCGACGCCAGGATGCGGCTGCTGCCTTGCTGGCCGGGGCGATGCCTGGCCAGCTGGCGGCCGAACGGCTGATGCGAGCCGTGGCCCTGCTGGATCAGTTGCCGCTGGAGCAGCGCGACCCTCTGCTGGAACGCGCTCTCGATCAGGCCGCCGCTGCCCAGGCCTGGGGCCTGGCTCTGGAGATCCTGAACGATCAACGCCGCCTCTATGCCCAGGCCGGTCTGCCTGCCGATCGCGTTGATGCCCGCCTGCGGCGTCTCAGCCAGCGGGTGGATGATGCCTACAGCGAATGGCAGCTCAGGCGGCAGGATCCTCAGCAGGCCGCCCGCACCGCCCAGCTGCAGCAGCAGCTGCGCTCGCCGCGCGCTCCCGGAGGCCACGCCACATCCCCGCCATGACCCCATCCCACGGACCGCTGCTGCACGAAGGCAAGGCCAAGCGCGTCTACGCCACCCAGGATTCCGAGCGCGTGGCTGTGGAATTCAAGGACGATGCCACCGCCTTCAATGCCCTCAAGAAGGCTCAGCTCGCCGGTAAGGGTGAGCTGAACTGCCAGATCAGCGCCCGCCTGTTCGAGCTGCTGGAGCGGGAGGGTATCCCCACGCACTACATCGGCCTGCAGGCCAACAACTGGATGCTGGTGAAGTCGGTGCGGATCGTGCCGGTGGAGGTGGTGGTGCGCAACATCGCCTTCGGCTCCCTCTGCAAGCAGATGCCGATCGAACCGGGCACCCCCCTGGATCCTCCACTGCTCGATCTGTACTACAAGGACGATGCCTTCGGTGATCCGCTCCTGACCGAGGCCCGCCTGGCCCGGCTGGCCTTGCTCAGCGAGGAGCAGCGCAAGGAGCTGGAGCGGCTGGCCTTTGCCGTGAACGACAGCCTGCGCCGCTTCTTCGCCAGCGTTCAGCTGCAGCTCGTGGATTTCAAGATCGAGCTGGGTTTCAGCGCCGATGGCACCCTGCTGGTGGCCGATGAGATCAGCCCCGACACCTGCCGCCTCTGGGACCTGCAGGTGGCTGATGCCCAGGCGCGCATCCTCGACAAGGATCGGTTCCGTCAGGATCTCGGCGGCGTCGTGGAGGCCTACGGGGAGGTTCTCAAACGGGTCCAGGGGGCCTGCCCATCCCCCCGCTTCGACGGGTAGGTTCGGCGTCATTTGCGGCTCGCCCGCATCCGCCCCATTCCCCATGGCTGCCACTCGCAACCGTCTGAGCCGCGTTCTTCCCCTGGCGGCGGTGGCAGCAACGGCCGTCTTTGCCCAGCCGGCGCTGGCGGCCCCGGCGACCAATCCCGCCCCGGACAGCAGATCCGAGGCCGCTCCGGACGCTGCCCCTGCAGCGCCGCAGCCCGCCGCCGCTCCGGCCAGCGAGCCACTGGCGGCTCCGGCACCGGCTGAACCCAAGGTGCTGATCAGCGAGGTGGTGGTTCGCGGCATCGAGGGCCATCCCGAGCGCGAGCGGCTGGAGATCGCCGTCTACGACGCGATGGCGACGCGCCCCGGCAGCCGCGTGACCCGCTCGGAGCTGCAGGGCGATCTCTCCGCCATCTATGCCACCGGCTGGTTCTCCGATGTGCGGATCCAGCCGGTGGATAGCCCCCTTGGGGTGCAGCTGGTGGTCAATGTGGCCCCCAATCCGGTGCTCACCAAGGTGGAGCTAGAGGGGGTCGGCGCCAAGACCAAGATCCCGCCGACCCTGTTGTCGGACACCTTTGCCGCCGACTACGGCAAGACGCTCAACCTCAACACCCTCCAGGCCAGGATCGCGAGCCTGCAGAAGTGGTATGCCGATCAGGGCTATTCCCTGGCGCGGGTCAGCGGACCCACCCGGGTCAGCCCGGAGGGGGTGGTGCAGCTGCTGGTGCGGGAGGGCACGGTGGCCGGCGTCGAGGTGCAGTTCCTCAACAAGGAGGGTGAGAGCACCAACGACAAGGGTCAACCGATCCGGGGTAAGACCAAGCCCTGGGTGGTGTCGCGTGAGATTTCGATCAAGCCGGGCGACACCTTCAACCGCCGTCAGCTGGAAGAGGACATCAAGCGCCTGTACGGCACCGGTCTGTTCGGTGATGTGAAGGTGACCCTGCGCCCGGAGCCAGCGACTCCCGGGGCGGTCACGATCGTGCTCGGGGTGGTGGAGCAGTCGACCGGCTCCCTCTCCGGCGGCCTGGGCTACAGCCAGAGCCAGGGTCTGTTCGGTCAGGTTCAGATCCAGGACAGCAACATGCTGGGGCGGGCCTGGGATCTGTCCCTCAACTTCACCTATGGCCAGTTCGGTGGCCTTGCGGACCTCTCCTTCACCGATCCCTGGATCAAGGGCGATAAATACCGCACGGCCTTCCGGGCGAGGGTGTTCCTGAGCCGTGAGGTGCCGCAGATCTTCCAGAGCCAGAACAACGGCTCCTTCGTGACTGTTTCGGATGTATCCAGTGGCTTCTTCCAGGCGCCGGCCACGGCTTTGGCCTACAACAGTGCCACCACATTGACCTTGCCGAATGGCAGCTCTGTCGGTTCCTATGGTTCGCCAGCTGCCGCCAAGGCTCAGAACACAGCGCTCGGCGTCAATAACAACTGGTTTTCCCTCGATGGCAACTCGGTTGCGCTGCAGCGGGTCGGCGGCAACGTGCAGGTTGTGCGCCCGCTGAATGGTGGTAATCCGTATGTCAGGGCACCTTGGAGTGTGGTGCTTGGCCTGAGCGCACAGGAGGTCACGCCGATGAATTACTCCGGTCAGACCATGCCCTATGCGATGAACGGTAATACCTATAACAACGGCCAGACTAATGTTGGTAGCATTATCTGTATCGCCTACAACTGCGCCACCCGCAACCAGTTGGTGGGCCTGCGCGTGGCCGCCACGATGAGCACGCTCAACGATGCCCGTAACCCCACATCGGGCAACTTCCTCAGCCTGGGCAGCGAACAGTTCATCTCGGTCGGCCCCGACTCCCCCACCTTCAACCGACTGCGCGGCAGCTACACCCACTACATCCCGGTGAACTGGCTGAAGATCTTCAAGGGTTGTCGCCCCAAGCCCGGCCAGACTCCCGATTGCAAGCAAGCCCTCGCCTTCCAGGCCACCGTGGGCGCCAACGTGGGTCAGCTGCCCACCTACGAAGCCTTCTGTCTGGGTGGTGCCAACTCCGTGCGCGGCTACTACGACTGCGACCTCGGTGTCGGCAAGAGCTTTGGTGAGGCCACCCTTGAGTACCGCTTCCCCCTGTTCAGCATCATCAGCGGTGAACTGTTCGTCGACGGCGGTACATCCTTCGGCAGTCAGGCCAGCGTCAGTGGTAATCCTGGCGCCCAGCTCGGCAAACCTGGCCAGGGCTTCTCGGTGGGCACCGGTCTGATTGTCACCACCCCCGTCGGCCCGCTGCGTCTGGAAGTGGCCAGCCAGGATTTCACCGGTGAATGGCGCTTCAACCTCGGCGTGGGCTGGAAGTTCTGATGACGGTGCTGTCCTCTCCCTCCGCGGCGATCTGTGACGCGGCCTGGCCTGCTGACTACAGCCAGGCCTGGACCCTGGCGGCATCCGTGGAGTGCAGCGGCGTTGGCCTGCACAGCGGCGGTGTGGCCCGCGTGCGGCTCGAACCCAGCGATCAGCCCGGCTTCCGGGTCGGCTGGCTCCAGGCACCGCACCAGCCCCTGCAGCAGCTGCATCCGCGCCAGGTGTGTGAGACCCAGCTCTGCACGGCCCTGCAGTTGGAGGGTGGTCGCCTTGCCACGGTGGAGCACCTGCTGGCGGCCCTCGCGGGCGTGGGGCTGACGGGGATCGATCTGCTGGTGGAGGGGCATGAGATCCCGCTGCTGGATGGCTCGGCCCTGCCCTGGGTGGAGGCGATCGCCTCGGTGGGTCTGCGTTGTCTGGGGGAGAGGGCTGCCGCTCCAGCTCTGACCCAGCCGATCACCCTGCAGCAGGGCCAGAGCTTTGCCGCGGCCCTGCCCGCTGATCGCCTGCGCCTGGCGGCGGCGATCGAGTTTTCCCAGGCGGCCATCGGCCGTCAGCTGTACAGCGTCGAACTCACCCCGGCGGCGTTCGTGCGCGAGATCGCCCCGGCGCGCACCTTCGGCTTCCGTGAGCAGGTGGAGCAGCTGCGGGCGGCGGGCCTGATCCAGGGTGGTGCTCTCGATAACGCCCTGGTCTGTGATGGTGACCACTGGCTGAACCCGCCCCTGCGGTTTGCGGACGAACCGGTGCGCCATAAGCTCCTTGATCTGCTGGGGGATCTCGCCCTGGCTGGTCTGCCCCAGGCGCAGGTGTTTGCCTTCCGTGGCTCCCATGGGTTGCACACGGCGCTGGCGGCGGCCCTGGCTTCTCTCCCTTCGATCCCTTGACCGCCACCACCGTCTCGCCGAGCGCTGCGTCCAGCGCCACGCCCAGCGCGGCCGCCCGCGC
>RFPK01000178.1 GCA_009926195.1 Synechococcaceae bacterium WB4_1_0192
CCACGGTGGAGGCCTCGCGCAATTTCGCCAACAAGCTCTGGAATGCCACCCGCTTCGCCCTGATGAACCTGGGCGGCGAGACGCCCGCTTCCCTGGGCGAACCCGATCCCGCCGCCCTGCAGCTGGCCGACCGCTGGATCCTCTCGCGCCTGGCGCGGGTGAACCGCGAAACCACCGAGCGCTATGGCAACTACGGCCTCGGCGAAGCGGCCAAGGGCCTCTATGAGTTCGCCTGGAACGAGGTCTGCGATTGGTATCTGGAGCTGAGCAAGCGGCGTCTCAACCCGGGCGACAACCCCAGCCCCGAGGCTCTCGCCGATCAGCGCACGGTGCGGCAGGTGCTGGCCAAGGTGCTGAGCGAGCTGCTGGTGATGCTGCATCCGCTGATGCCGCATCTGAGCGAGGAGCTGTGGCATGGCCTGACGACGCAGCCCCAGGAGACGTTCCTGGCCCTGCAGAGCTGGCCCAGGGTCGACGATGCGGCCCTGGATGACGAGCTGGAGGCGTCGTTCGCCGAGTTGATCGAGGCGATCCGGGTGGTGCGCAACCTGCGCGCCGTGGCTGGCCTCAAACCCAGCCAGACCGTGCCGGTGCGTTTCGTGACCGGTCGCCCTGCGCTCGCGGCAGTGCTCACGGCCGCCACGGCCGACATCTCCGCCCTCACCCGTGCTGAGCGCGTGGAGGTGCTGGATCAGGCCGCCGCCGACGCCGCACCGGCCACCAAGGCTCTGGCCGGCGTGAGCGGTGAGCTGCAGGTGCTGCTGCCGATCGAGGGGCTGGTGGATCTCGGCGCCCTGCGCGGTCGCCTGGAGAAGGACATCGCCAAGGCCGAGAAGGAGATCAAGGGGCTGGCTGGCCGCCTCGCCAACCCCAACTTCGCCGATAAGGCACCGCCGGAGGTGGTCGCCGAATGCAAAGCCAATCTTGCTGAAGCCGAGGCCCAGGCCGCGCTGGCCCGGCGCCGCCTGGCGGACCTGGGCTGAGGCTGGCGGCCGGCTCAGATCTCCCGCAGTGAGTCGGTCTTGTCCTTGAAGGTGCTCAACATCAGCTGCAGGTAGGTCACCTTGCGCAGCTTGATGTTGGCCGTCAGCGACATGCCCACCTGCAGGGGCAGGGCCCGACCGCTCTTGAGCCGGAGCTGCTGGCTGTCGAGCTGCACCTCCACCGGGAAGCGATAGGTCTGCTTGAGCTGGTCGGGCGGCAGGGCATCGGAGCCGATCCGCTTGATCTGCCCTTCCACCACCCCGAAATCACTGGAGGGGAAGGAATCGATGCTGATGTCCACGGTCTGGCCGGTTCGCACGAAGCCGATCTTGCTGCTGTCGACCTCCACGGTCGCCTTGAGGGCATTGAAGGGCACGATCTTCATCAGTGGTTCGCTGCCCTGCCCCACGAAGCCGGGGCCGGTGGGCTTGAGATCGAACACCACACCGTTCACCGGTGAACGGATCAGTTGGTAGCGGTTGTTGACCCGCGATTCGGTGAGGCGGCTGCGTAGATCGGCAAGGTCGCCGTTGAGCGCCTGGATCTGCTGATTGAAGAGTGCGCTCTGGCGCAGGCGATCGGCTTTGAGGGTCTGCAGCTTGGCTTCGCCCTCATTCACCTGGCTGCGCTGCGACAGCACCTGCACCTCCGACACCGCGCCGGTGAGCTGCAGTTTCTGCAGGCGCTCCAGCAGGTTGGTGTCGATGCCGAGGTTGCGCGTGGCCAGTTGCTGCTCAGCGCTGTTGCCCTCCAGGTAGCGGTCCATCTCCTGGGTCTTGAGGGTCAGCTCCTGGGTCTTGGCACTGATCGTCTGGTACAGGCCCTTCTCACGATCGGTGCTCGCTTCGCTGTCGAGCCGGAGCAGCACCTGACCCTGGCTGACGCGCTCCCCTTCCTTGACCAGCATCTGTTGCAACACGCCGCCCTGGGGCATCTGCACCACGCTCACGTCGCCGATCGGCTCCAGCGACCCGGGGGCCGATACCACCTCGTCGGTCTGGGCCACGCTCAGCCAGGCCAGCCCGAAACCGGTGGCACCCACCAGCAGCCAGGTCACCGAGCGCACCCAGGTGCGCGATTGCTGCAGCACCACGTCCTGGTGGTTGGAAGCGACGCTGCGTTCCAGCAGATTCTGGGCGCGGCGAAACAGCCGCCCGGGTGAGAGAAGCGAACGCATCAGCTGGACTCCTGCTGGCGGTAGAGGGCGTAGTACCGGCCCTGGAGAGCCATCAGCTCATCGTGGCTGCCGGTTTCAACAATGGCGCCCTGGTGCATCATCACGATCAGATCGGCGCGGCGGATCGTCGACAGCCGGTGGGTGATGAAGAACACCGTGCAGTGGTTGAGGTTGTCGCGCAGGTTGTCGCAGACGCGACGTTCGGTGTCGTAATCGAGGGCGCTGGTGGCCTCATCGAGCACCAGCAGGCGCGGTTGCAGCAGCAGGGTGCGGGCCAGGGCGATGCGCTGACGCTGGCCACCCGAGAGACCGGCGCCGCGCTCACCCACATCGCTGCTGTAGCCCGAGGGCATCTCCATGATGAAGTCATGGGCGCAGGCCATCCGGGCAGCGGCCACGATGGCGTCGCTGCTGGCGTCGGGGTCGCCCAGGGCGATGTTGTCGGCGATGCTGCCGCTGAACAGCAGCGGTTCCTGGGGCACGATGCCGATCTGACGCCGCAGCGAGTAGAGCTCCACCTTGGCGATGTCGTAGTCGTCAACGAGAATCCGCCCCTGGTTCGGTGCATAGAGGCGCGAGAGCATCTTGGTGAGGGTGCTCTTGCCGCTACCGCTCTGGCCGACCACCCCCACGAAGGTGCCACTCGGCACATGCAGGCTGACGTCGTGCAGCACGGGCGGTGTTGAGGGAGTGAACGCGAAGCTCACCTGATCGAAGCGAACGTCGCCCTGAATCGGCGGCAGGGGAATCTTGCGTTTGTCGTTGTCGTCGGATTCCTCCGGGGTGTCGACCACATCGGCCAGGCGCTCAAACGACACCTTCAGCTCCTGGATGTTCTGCCAGATGCTGGAGAGACGCAGCAACGGCTGGGTCACATAGCCGGAGATGATGCGGAAGGCGATCAGCTGGCCGAGGCTGAGTTCACCCTTGAGCACCATCACGGCCCCCACCCAGAGCACCAGCAGCTGGGAGAGTTTTTGGAGCACCTGGCTCGTTTCGCTGATGGCGGTGCCTGTGATCGTTTTCTCAAAGGTGCGCGAGATGTATTTGGCGTAGAAGTCCTGCCACTTCCAGCGGCTGATCATCTCGATGTTCTGCGCCTTCACGGTCTGGATGCCGGTGAGAACCTCCACCAGATGGCTCTGGGTGCGCGCATTTTCCTGGGCCGCTTCCCGGAACTGGCGCCGGAACAGCGGGGCTCCCAGCAGGGTCAGTCCCACCTGAATCGGCAGCACCCCAAGCGCCACGATCGTCAGCAGCCAGCTGTAGGCCACCATCACCACGATGTAGACCACCGAGAGGGCGGCATCGAGCACGGTGCTCAGGGCCTGGCCGGTGAGGAAGTTGCGGATCTTTTCCAGTTCGGCGATGCGCGAGCCCAGTTCCCCCACCGGGCGGCGATCGAAGTAGTTGAGCGGCAGACGCAGGAGGTGGTCGATCACCTCGGCGCCCAGTCGCATGTCGATGCGGTTGCTGGTTTCGGTGAACAGGAAGGTGCGCATCGCCCCGAGCACCCCCTCCAGCAGGGTCACGACCACCAGGGCGATGCCAAGCACCTGCAGGGTGTCGAGGCTGCGCTGGGTGATCACCTTGTCGATGATCACCTGGATCAGCAGTGGCCCGGTCAGGCCGAACAGCTGCACCACGAAGGAGGCCACCAGCACCTGCAGCAGGACGCCGCGGTAACGCTGGAGGGCCGGCAGGAACCAGCCCGGCCCGAAGCGTTGCTCCGGCGTCTGCGCCGAGCGCTCCAGCATCAGCAGTTGAATGCCGTCCGGGAAGGCTGCCTCGATCTCGGCCGGGCGGAGTCGCACCTCGCCATCGCTGGGTGAGGCCAGCACCAGGCCGGCGGCATTGCTGGCACGCAGCAGGGCGAAGCCGTTCTTCCAGGGCAGCAGGGCCGGTGCCTGCAGGCGGGTGCCCATGCTGGCGGGAATGGTGGCGCCGCTTACATGCAGGCCGAGCATCGCCGCCAGGTTGCCGCAGAGCTGCAGATCGGGGCTCTGGCCGCGCCGCAGCACGTCGCGCACGATCTTCTCGATGTTGTCGCGGCGGAAGGGCAGCTCCAGTTCCGCGGCCAGCATCTGGAAGCAGGCCAGGGTCTCCTCGAGCGGCCCCTCGCCACGGATCAGGCGGAAGCGGGGGCGTCCGGCGAAGCGGTCCTGGCCCAGGTCGAGGCTGGTGGCCAGCGGTGCACCGGCGGCGGTGATCGCTGCGTTGTCGATCGTCCCGTCGCCGCTGGCCGCGCT
>RFPK01000179.1 GCA_009926195.1 Synechococcaceae bacterium WB4_1_0192
GCCAGCCGGCTGGGGCCGCTGCCGGCCTGCGAGGCCCTGCAGCAGGAGCTGCAACGGCAGTGGCCCCCCCAGCAGCGCTCGACAGCCAGCACCCCGCCACCCGTCAGGATGCCTGCAGCTCCGCCGCCGAGGCCCAGCCAGCAGCCATGAACGACCACCAGCTCGGCACCCGCCTGCGCCAGCAGATCCTGACGGACCTCGAACGGGGGATCAGTTGTGATGGGCGGCGCCTGCAGGCGCTGGTGGGGGACTACTGCGGCGACAGCCAGCTGACGCTGCTGCCGGCCCTGCGCTACCTGGTGATGAGCCCCGGCTTCAGCAGCGCCGTGGCGCAGCAACCGCCCCTGGCGGCCGATGGGCGGCTGCAACTGCGGCTGCAGCAGGAACTGCAACAGGTATTCACCCAGGCGATCTGCCAGCGGATGACCGCCGTGGTGGGTGGACTGCTGGGCTTTCCCGAAGCGAGTGCACCATCAGGCTCGGCACCCGAACCGCAACAGCCGGCAGAACCGCAACCGCCTCAGGCAACCCTGATGGCGGAGACGCCATCAGCCCAGACCCCAGACGAAGTCAGCAGCAGCAGTGCCAGTGGCTGCGGTGTGGTGGCCCTGCTGGGGGCCATGGCCGGGATGGTGATGGTGGGCGTGGTCGGTGGGCTGACCTGGCTGTTGCTGTTGAACCGCACACCGCTGTCCCTCACCCCGGCGCCGAGCACCGCACCGGCGACACCAACGGCGCCGGTGGCGCCGGCCCCGACGATCAGCCCGAGCCAGCCACCGCCAGCCCCGGATCTCAGCCAGCAGGCGAGCCCGGATCAGGCGATCGCCAGCGTGCAGCAGCTCTACGCCAACCTCTCCAGCGGCAACATGGAGGCCGCTCGCCAACTGTTCGGACCGGCGGCGGCCGATCAGTTCGATGCCAGCTTCTTCAGTCAGTTCCGGGAGGTGCGGGTGAGCGATCTGCGCGAAACTGGCCGCAGCGGCAGCAGCATCAATCTTGAGGGGGTGGTGACCTTCGTCTACCCCGACGGCAGCAGCCAGGTGGAATCGCGCAGCTACACCGTGGACACCAGCAGCCAGCCGCCGCTGATCACCGCCAGCAGCTTCGGTGCTGTGATCAAGGCGCGCAGCTGAGGCCGCGCCGGTCCAGGGCCACGAAGAAGCCAAAAAAAAGCGCCTCGGCTGAGGCGCAAGTCGAGTGGCGCAAGCAACGGCCAGGGTCGTCCCCCGCAGGGGGTGGCGACGAATCAGGCGGTACCGCAGAAGGTGACGTCGGGGAACTTGAGCTTGGCGTCGTCCAGGCTCTTGCCCTTGCCCTCTTCCTGCCAGTAGTTGATCACCTCGGTGGCCTTGTTGAGGATCTCAACGCGCTCGTTATCGGTGATCCAGCTCTTGCCCTCGAGCTCGGTCTTCAGGGTTTCCCAGGCGTCCTCACGGGGCCAGAAGAAGTAGGCGGTGAGAGGGCTGGGGCCGCCACCGACGATCTGGTCAACCGCCAGGGCGACGTTGTCGGGCAGCCAGAGGATCTTCAGCAGGAAGCGGCCTTCATCGGCCTTGGGGGTGCGGCCGGAGGGCACACCATTCTCGTCGATGGTGGCGGAGGCCAGCACGGCACTGGCACCACGCAGCACCGGACGCCCTTCGGTGGTGTCCTCCACGGAACCCTCGGCAGCGGCTGTCGCCACGGCGCTTTCAGCGCTCTCGGTGCTCATGGTGTCGGCGCTCAAGGCTGAATCACAAACAACTAACCTACCAGCTGCCGTTGCCAGGGCCCCTGACACCCCGCGCCGTCCTCCTGTTCGACATCGATGGCGTGATCCGCGACGTGGGGGGCAGCTACCGGCGTGCGATCGTCGAAACGGTGCACCACTACAGCGGTGAGCGGCCCGCGCCGGAGGCGATCGATGCCCTCAAGGCCGAGGGATGCTGGAACAACGACTGGGAGGCATCGCTGGAGCTGCTGCGGCGCGGCGGACTCGGCACACCGCAGCAGCAGCCCCTGCCGGCCTTCACGGAGCTGGTGGACGTGTTCAACGGCTTCTATTTCGGCGGTGATCCCGCAGGCGATCCGGCGACCTGGCGGGGCTTCATCGGCGACGAGCCCCTGCTGGTGGATCGCGGCTTCTTTGAGGCGCTGACGGCCGCCGATGTGGCCTGGGGCTTCGTGAGCGGCGCCGAACCACCCTCCGCCCGCTTCGTCCTGCAGCGCCGCCTGGGCCTGGCCGATCCGCCGCTGATCGCCATGGGCGATGCGCCGGACAAGCCCGACCCCACCGGCTTCCTCCGCCTGGCCCGGACCCTGCTGGGCCCCGTTCCCCTGGGCCCCAGCGCTCCACCGGTGGCCTACCTGGGCGACACGGTTGCCGATGTGCTCACCGTGCAGCGGGCCCGTGAACAAGCCCCCGAGCAGCGCTTCCTGGCCCTGGCCGTGGCGCCGCCCCACCTGCAGCGACCCGAGACGGCCGGACGCCGCGGACCCTACGAGGCCCAGCTGCGCCAGGCCGGCGCCAATGCGGTGATTCCCGCCACCGCCCTGGTGCTGGCGGCGCTGGATCAGGCGCTGACACCGGACTGATCCGCTGCCCCCCTCAGCGCTCCAGGGCCACCGGCGCCTTGAGCGCCGCGGCCGTGAGGTTCTCGTGGCCGTGGTCGGTCACGGCCACGTCATCTTCGATGCGGATGCCAATGCCCTTCCAGCGCTCCGCGATCGCCGGCTGCCCCTCCGGCACCGGCAGGCGGTCGCTCACATACAGGCCCGGTTCCACGGTGAGCACCATGCCCGGCTCCAGGGCCACGTGGTGCTCGCCGAGGCGGTAGGCGCCCACGTCGTGCACGTCGAGGCCGAGCCAGTGGCCGGTGCGATGCATGTAGAGGTGGCGGTAGGCGCCCTGCTCGATGATCCCGTCGCGCTCACCGGCCAGCAGCCCCAGCTCCAGCAGGCCATCCACCAGCACCCGCACGGCGGTGTGATGGACGTCCTCGGCGGTCTGGCCCGGCGCCACCGCCGCCACCGCCGCCTCCTGGGCCGCCAGCACCAGCTCATACAGCGCCCGCTGTTCGCCGCTGAAGCGCCCGTTGATCGGGAAGGTGCGGGTGATGTCGCCGTTGTAGTAATCGCTCAGCGAGCAGCCGGCATCGATCAGCAGCAGATCGCCGTCGCGCAGCAGGGCGTTGTTGGCGGTGTAGTGGAGCACGCAGGCGTTGTCGCCGCCGGCCACGATCGAGCCGTAGGCAGGCCCGCGCGCCCCCTGCTCCAGGAAGTGCTGCTCGATCACCGCCTGCACCTGCCGTTCACGCAACCCCGGCCGCGCCACCTGCCGCGCCAGTTCATGGGCCTCGGCCGAGATGCGGGCCGCCTCCCGCAACCGGGCCAGCTCCTCCGGCGCCTTGCGCAACCGCAGCTCATGCAGCAGCGGACAGGGGGCCACCAGCCCCAGGGCCGCCAGACCGCTGCGGGGGGCACTATCCAGCTGCCCCGCCCAGGCCTGGAGCACCAGCGGCTCCACCGCCGGATGCTTGCCCACCCGGAAGGCGATGCCCTCAGCGCCCTTCAGATACCCGGGCAGGCGCTCGGCCAGTTCGCTGCGGGGGTGCGCGATGTCGGCGCCGAACTGGGCGACGGCCCCCTCGCAGCCCCAGCGGAAGCCATGCCACACCTCGGCGCTGGCTTCCCTGGGCTGCACGAACAGCACGTAGCGCTCACCCTCGGGACGATGCGGCAGGAACAGGGCCACCGCCTCGGGTTCATCGAAGCCGGTGAGGTACCAGAAGTCGCTGTTCTGGCGGAACGGCCACTCGCAATCGGCGTGGTGGGTGGCCAGGGCAGCGCCGGGGATCACGGCGGCGGCACCGCCGAGGGCCGCAAAGAAGCGGGCCCGACGCTCGGCGTGGATCTCCGGACCGATCAACATGGAACGCGGGCGCTGCTGAGCGCGACGATGGCACAACCTTCCACGCGCATGCCGGGCCGCCGCCAGCCACTGCCCCAAGTCCCAGCGCAGGCCGCCCCCAGCGCCGCCGAGCGCTGCGCCCTGCTGCTGCAGGCCTGGCGGTCGGAGCTGCGGCTGAGCGAGCGGGAGCGCAGCGCCCTGGCGCCGGAACTGCAGGCGCTCGACCGCCAGCTGCAGGCGCTGCAGCAGCGCACCCTGCGCGTGGCGGTGTTCGGCCGGGTGGGGGTCGGTAAATCGAGCCTGCTCAATGCCCTGCTGGGGGAGGAGCGCTTCGCCGCCGACGTGGCCCACGGCTGCACCCGCCACCAGCAGCGGGCCCGCTGGCGGATCACCATCCCCGGACTCGCGGCGGTGGAGCTGGTGGATACCCCCGGCATCGATGAGATCGCAGCCCATGCCCGCGAGCGGCTGGCGGCGCGGGTGGCCCTCGG
>RFPK01000180.1 GCA_009926195.1 Synechococcaceae bacterium WB4_1_0192
CGCCAGGTTCAGGGCGGTACTGAGGCCGCCGAAGCCTCCCCCCACCACGATCACGGGCGCTGAGGGGGTGGTGGATTCGGCCGTGGTGGGGGCGGCGGACACGGCCGTGGCGCAGGGAACTGTCTTGCGCGAACCCTAACCAGCCACCTCCACAATGGAAGATGGTGCGATGACGATCTCCATGGCCGCCATCGATCCCCAGCATGCCTGCCCCGAACTGGAGCAGCTCGATGCCCTCGGCCGCATGCGCTGGGGACTGGAGACCTTCGGCGACGGTTTCGCTCTCACCACCAGCTTCGGCATCCAGGCGGCGGTCTCGCTGCATCTGATCAGTCGGTTGGATCGCTCCGTGCCCGTGATCTGGGTGGACACGGGTTACCTGCCACCCGAGACCTACACCTACGCCGCTGCGCTGATGGAGCAGCTGGGTCTGCAGGTGCACGTCGCTCAGGCCACCGTCAGCCCGGCGCGGATGGAGGCGTTGCACGGCCGCCTCTGGGAGACCGGCCGCGTTGAGGATCTGGAGCTCTACCACCGCATCCGCAAGGTCGAACCGCTCGATCGGGCCATGCAGGATCTGAGCGTCACCTGCTGGGCCAGCGGTGTTCGCGGTCGCCAGACCGACCATCGCCGGGCGATGCAGCCCCTTGAGCAGGTGCGCGGGCGCTGGGCCCTGCGTCCGCTGCTCGACTGGAGCAGCAAGGACGTTTTCTATTACATGCAAGAACACGATCTGCCCCAGCATCCGCTGTTCGCGCTCGGCTACTCCACCGTCGGCGACTGGCACTCCAGCGGCCCCGATGACGGCACCAGTTCCGGACGTTCCACCCGGTTCGGTGGTCTCAAGCAGGAGTGCGGCATTCACCTGCCGGGACTGGGCGGCGAGGGCATCTGAATGGGGAGGCTGTTGCTGGTGGGCAACAGCCGCTGGCACTGGGGACAGCGCCATGACGATCGGCTGCACTGCTGGCACGAGCCGGCTGCTGCCGCGGCGGTGAACCTGCGGGCGGAGTCGACGTCGTTGCTGGCTGATCTGGAGGCCTGGGCCTGCGTGGGAGCGCTGCCGGCGGGCCTGGTCTTGCCGCAGGGGCGGCGGATCCTGTTGCCCCAGGTCCCCCTGGGGGGGCTACCGCCCTGGCTGGGCATCGACAGGGCCCTGGTGGGCTGGCGAGCCTGGTGCCGGCAGGGGCAGGGGCCCGTGCTGGTGGCGGATGCCGGCACCTGTCTGAGCCTCACCCGCATCGATGCTGACGGGCAGTTCCGCGGCGGCCGCCTCAGCGCCGGCCTGGCCCTGCAGCTGCGCAGCCTCGGCCAGGGCACGGCGAACCTGCCGCAGCAGCTGGATCCGCTGGTCAGTCCCGACGACCCCTGGCCCGCAGCGACGGAGGCGGCGATGCTCCAGGGCTGTCTGCAGGCCTGCAGCGCCGCGGTGCTCCAGGGGGTGCGGGATCTCGCGGCTGATCAGCCCTGGCAGCTCTGGCTCACCGGTGGTGACGCGCAGCGGTTGGAGCCGGAGCTGCGCCGCCGGGGGCTGCAGCCGCGGCTGGCGCCGGATCTCGCCCTTGAAGCGCTGGCGGCCCTGGCCGCGGCAGCGCCGCTCAGCTGAGGCCGAGGTCGGAGAGGATTGTGTCGGCCATGGTTTCGGCCTTGACCTTCAGGTAGACCTTCTCGATGCGACCTTCGCCATCGACGACGAAGGTGTGGCGCATCATGCCCATGTATTCCTTGCCCATGAACTTCTTGAGGCCGTAGCTGCCGTAGCTCTCGGCCACCGGGCAGGGTTCGGCGTCGGTCAGCAGGGTGAAGGGCAGGCTGTACTTGCTGATGAACTTCCCGTGGCTGGTGGCGTTGTCCTTGCTGATGCCAAGCACGGCGATGTTGTGGGCGCTGAACAGGGCCCACTGGTCGCGGAAGTTGCAGGCCTCCTTGGTGCAGCCCGGGGTGTCGTCCTTCGGGTAGAAATAGATCACCACCCGCTGGCCGCGGAACTGGCTGAGCGCAACGGGGGTGCCGTTCTGGTCGGGCAGGCTGAACTCAGGGGCGACATCGCCGACCGCAAGGGCCATGGCTGCTGAAGGACACGCGGAGATGGGAGCCTAGGGGCAGTGCGGAGCGGATCGCTGACGGCTGTCCCCCACCTGTGGCTGCGCCCCCTGCCTGAGCTGGATTCAGCGGCGCCGCCGCTCAGTGCTCAGGAGAGGCTGTGGTGTGCGACGCTGCCTGCAGCCCGGCGGGGCCGCTATGCCGGTAGTCGTGCCCTGCTGCGCCGCTGCCTGGGTGCCTTGCACGGCCTGCCCCCCGAGGAGGTGCCGCTGTGGAGTCCGCCGGGTGAAGCCCCCCGACTCGCCGATGGACTGGGCTGCGTCAGCCTGAGCCACAGCCGCGACCATGGCCTGCTCGCCTGGTCGCCCACGGCGATTGGCGTGGACCTCGAATGGGCGGAGCGGCCGCTGGCGGCCGATGCCCTGGCGCGACGCTTCTTCCCGGCTGAGGAGGCGATGCGGCTGCAGGCCCTCTCGCCCGTTGCTCAGGTGCAGGCCGTGCTCGAGAGCTGGGTGCGCAAGGAGGCGGCGATCAAGTGGCAGCGCTCTGCGCTGTCCAGCGATCTGCGCCACTGGTGCTGGGATGCGCAACGGGGTGAGTTGCGGCATCTGCTGCAGGGTTGGCGCCCCGGTTCGCTGTGTCTGTTGCGTCAGGGTTGGTTATGCGGCGCCGTCGGAGCGCATCTCGATCAGGTGATCTGGGGTTAACGTCCGGCCGCCGCCTGTGGCCGCCATGCCGATTGCCCTGCGCTGGAGTGTGCTGTCCCTGCTGACGCTGCTTGGGCTGGCCGGGCTCGTGCAGCTGCCGTTGGTGCCGCCGCTGGCCAGCAGGACCGGCGCCGAGACCGAGCGTGTGCTGGCCGACCTGGCGACCCAGGAGGCGGAACAGGACACCCGCGAGCGGGCGCGCCAGTTGCTCAGCCGTTTCCTCGGGGCGGAGATCACCCGTTACTTCTGGGGTGGGTTCAGCCCCTATCTCGATGTGCTCGGCCTGGAGACGCCGGAGGACATTCAGGCCAGCGTCAGCGAGGGGCCCGATGCGGTGCAGCTGTTACTGGTGCCCATGCAGCAGCGTGAGCGCTATCTGGCGCGGGTGGAGGTCAAGGAGGCGGTGCCCCGCGGCCTGGCCTGCCGCGGCGAGGGCCCGCCTGGACGTTTCAGCTGGCGGGGTGATCAGCTGCAATGTCCACCCGGCTGGCAGGAGTTGTCGCTGCCGGGACCATTGCGCCGCTCGCAGGATTAATCGGAAGAAAACCTGGTGGCCGACCGCCATGCTCCCCGGGTATCGCCATACCGGGAGTGTCGTCCTCTGCCCATCCCTTCCATGCGCAAGGCACTCCTTCCTCTGGCCGGTCTCGGCATCCTGCTGGCCGGTCTGTCCGTCCAGGCCATGCCCCGTGAGCCGCTGACCATCACGTCCGATCAATCCGGCGTGAACTACGGCTCGCCCACATTCATCAATGACAGTCTGCCCCGGCAGACCGCCCGCACGGTCAGCTACAGCTTCGTGCGTTCCAACACCCTGCTGCCCCTGGGGGGCACCGAGGTGATCGCCAACCCCGTTCCTGAGAATCTCTCGGATCTGTCCGGCTGGACTTCTGATCAGCTGCAGGCCGGTCTGAACAAGGAATACGATGTGGATGTGGCGGCAGTGGCCCGCTTCCTCTATTCCGACAGGGGTGAAGCTTTCCTCTCGGAGAGCATCCGTCAGAACAACTACACCCCCTACTACAGCCAGCAGAACAGCCTGCAGGCTGTGCGCAGCGCCATCATCCTCGATTCGGCAGATGGCAAGCTCTCGAGCTACGGCATGATGAGCAAGCTGCCCACTGATCAGCGCCTGCAAGGTGCCATGAAGGTGTGCGATGTCAGCGACATCAACAACAGCCAGAAGGCCACCTCGCTGCTCAGCTGGTACATGAACACCCCGGCCTGCATCCAGGCCTACACCGCTGAGGCTCCTGCTGCGGCACCCGCCGCTGCGCCGGTCCGCGGTCTGTGGTGATCCTGCTTCACGTCCGGCTTCACTGATCTCCCCTGGGCTGAGCCGAAACCGGCTCAGCCCTCTGGCCCCGGCTCCCCGGGGCTTTGCCGCGTCTGGCCCGCAGCAGCCGGTGTTGCAGCCGTTGCGGCAGTCTCCGACCCTGCAGACCGCTAAGGCCCTGCCGCAGCTGCTCGATCGCTGCGGTCGTCAGCTGGCCGCCAGTCGCAGGAGGGGACGAAGTTTGCGCCGCCGCGCCAGTCGAAGCCGATCCGGTGGGACTGCAGCCAGCGGGCGGCGGCCGGGGATCCGGCCAGGGCGTCGCGC
>RFPK01000019.1 GCA_009926195.1 Synechococcaceae bacterium WB4_1_0192
CGCAGGAACCGATCCAGAGACGGACCCGCTGGTTGGCTGGGAAGTAGCTCACACGCTGAATCGCACAGCGTTGCGATGCCGCACCGGGGCGCCGGATGGTCACAATGCCGGCCAGGCAGGTGAACACCGCCATGCGATAGGGCGAGGTGGCAACCGTCTGATCGGAGCATTCAGCCAGCTGCTGAAAGCGGTGCTGCTCGTTGTTGGGCCAGTCGCGCCGTGCATTCAGCCAGGCCTGGAAGGCCGAAGGCAAAGGATCAAAGGGCAGAGCCTGAGCCGAAGCCGGAACAAGAGCCTGGGCCGCGAGGGCCACCAGCAGCATGGCGGATCCAACGCTGCAGGATGCATAGCGGCGGCGTGGCGTGGCGATCATGCTGGCGGTGGCGCGATGTGGCGGGTTACAGGCAAGTCTGGAGGGCTCATGCCTCTGTTTGGTGTGCCACTGCAGCAAGCACGGTCTTGGCGCCGTCAACGTGCATGGTGCTGACGGATTCGCGCCGCAACCTGGCCGACACCTGCGCCTCCGCATCGACACCCTCAAAGGTGGGCGGCAGCCACACCCGCACCACCAATAACAGGGCGGCCGTGGCCAGTAACAGGCAGACGGCGATCATCTGCTGCCAGGCCGTCTCGAGAACACCATGGACGATGACCTCGCGCAGCACCGAAACAATCGCGATCTGCACAGCCCGACGCTACAAAGAAAAAACCCACTGGCATGAAGCACGTGGGTTTTTGATTCAAGCGTCGTCGTCGTGAGCGAAGCGATTGTAGAGGAAATCAAGGGCCCTGTTGCGCAACTCGTAATAGCGAGGATCCTCCATGATGTCCTCACGGCTGCGGGGACGAGGGAAATCGATCGAGAGCACCTCACCGATGCCGGCTGCCGGGCCGTTGGTCATCATCACCAGGCGATCGGCGAGAAACAGGGCTTCATCAATATCATGCGTGATCATCAGCACCGTGCACTTCTGGGTATTCCAGATCTTGAGCAGCTCCTCCTGCAGCTCTTCCTTGGTGATGGCATCGAGAGCACCAAAGGGTTCATCGAGGATCAGCACCTCAGGACGGATCGCCAGGGCACGGGCAATGGCCACCCGCTGTTTCATGCCACCGGAGAGCTGGGTGATCAGCTTTTCGGCTGCCTGGGTCAGGCCCACCAGCTCAAGGTGCTCCATCACGATCTCACGCTTCTCGCGCTCACTCAGCTGAGGCTTGACCGATTCGATCGCCAGGGCGACGTTGTCGTAAGCGCTGAGCCAGGGAAGAAGGGCATAACCCTGAAACACCACCATCCGATCGGGACCGGGGCGCTGAATCGGGTTGCCCTTCAGCAGAACGCGACCGCTGGTGGGTTTGGCGAAGCCGGACACGGTGTTGAGCAGGGTGCTCTTGCCGCAGCCGGAGTGGCCGATCACGCAGACGAACTCGCCGGCCTGAACCTCGAAGTTAATGCCCTCGAGCACCGGGTAAGGCCCCTTGGGCGTGGGATAGGTGAGTCCGAGCTCCTCGAAGCGGAGAAGGGTGGCAGTCATGGAAATCGATGCAGTGCGTACAGAGGTCGATCAGTCAACGTCTCGCTTCAACTCACCATGGCGCGCGGCACGCCGATCGGGATCTCGGCGACGCTGAAGTCCTGGTGGATCGAGAGGCTGTTGATGTAGGCGATCGGGTCGTCGCCATTGAACGGAACGCCGTCGAACAGCTCGATGCCTGTGCGTTGGTACGACACGTCATCAAGACCGAGTTCACGTGCTGCGGTGCTGTACACCGACACGGCACAGATCCGCTCAAGAATCTCCACATAGTTGCGCGGGAAGGGAATCTCACTCCAGCGGGCCAGCTGGGTGAGGATCCACAGGTGTTCGGTGCGGCTGGGGCGGTTGACGCCCGGGCCGAAGAACAGGGTGTGGGGGTCGCCGTGGGGATTCTCCGCGCAGCCGCTGGGCGTACCAAAGCGGATCAGCTCAGGCTTCATGCCCAGGTAACGGCGGTCGCTGAGCAGCTGGCTGAGCTCGTCCCAGTGGGCAGGATCGGCGCAGTAGCGGCAGGCCTCGAGCAGCGCCTTGGTGAGGGCGATGTGGGTGTTGGGATAGGCCAGAGCCCAGTCCTCGCGCACGCCGAGCACCTTGCCGGGATGGCCCGACCAGATCTCCAGGTCGCCCACGATCGGGAAGCCGTGACCTTCGCGATCAGCCCGGTTGTTCCAGGGTTCACCCACGCAGTAGCCGTCGATCGAGCCGTCCTTGAGGTCGGCCAGCATCTGGGCCGGCGGCAGGGTCTGCAGGTGCACGTCCCGATCGGGATCGATCGCATTGGAGGAGAGCCAATAGCGCAGCAGCAGGTTGTGCATCGAGGCCGGATGCACGATGCCGAGGGTATGGGGTTCACGGTTGTTGCGCAGCAGGTAATCGCGGTAGTCGGCCACCGACCGGACCCCCTGATCCGCCAGGCGCCTGGCCAGGGTGATGCCGTTGCCGTTGCGGCTGAGAGTGAGGGCCGTCACGATCGGTGTGGGATCACTGCCATGGCCACCGGCCGTCATCCAGGCCGGCATCCCCGACGGCATCAGTGCCGCATCGAGGGTGCGATCCAGCAACCCGTCGGTCACGCCACGCCAGCTGGTTTCACGCACCAGCTGCACCTCATCAAGACCATGCTTTCGGAAGAAGCCCTTGGCTTCGGCCACCGCCAGCGGTGCACAGGCGGCGAGGGGGATGAAACCCAGATCGAGATTCACCTTCTCCAGTCCATGGCGGGCCAGCACCTTGTGGGGCTTGGCCTGCCACTGCTTCACCCGCTTCTGGCGGTTGAGGAAGTAGATGATTTCGGAGCGCAGGCTGTAGTAGCTGGGGTGATGCACCACCTCCAGGCGCTGGCGTGGTCGGGGAATGTCAACCTCAAGGATGCCGCCGATCTTCGAGCCCGGACCGTTGGTGAGCATCACGATCCGATCCGAGAGAAGCACCGCCTCGTCAACGTCGTGTGTGACCATCACAGCGGTGAGTTCGTGCTCATTGCAGATCTGCATCAGCTTCTCCTGCAGATTGCCCCGGGTGAGCGCATCGAGAGCGCCGAACGGCTCATCGAGCAGAAGCAGCTTCGGGCGGATCGCCAGGGCACGGGCGATGGCCACCCGCTGACGCATGCCGCCGGAGAGCTGCAGGGGCGGCTTTTCAGCGGCATGGGCCAGGCCGACCATGGCGATGTGCTCCTCCACGACCGCATCGCGTTCGCTGCGGGAGAGGTCGGGCATCACCTCGTCCACGGCCAGGGCGATGTTCTCGCGCACCGTGAGCCACGGCAGCAGCGAGTAGTTCTGGAACACGACCATCTTGTCGGGGCCGGGCCGCTTCACGCTTTCACCCTCCAGCAGCACGGTGCCACCAGTGGGTAGATCGAGGCCAGCAATCATGTTGAGCAGGGTGCTCTTGCCACAGCCGGAGTGGCCGATCAGGGAGATGAATTCCCCTTTGCGAATTTCGAGATCAATGCCCTTGAGGGCCAGGTAGTTGCCGCCTCCCTGAAGGGGGAAGTTCTTGACAACGTCCTGAACGGCGACGATGGGTGGCGTCATGGCGAGTGCCTGAAGAACAAAGGACCAGGGATCAATCAGCGGCCGGCTGCGATGCGCGTCTGCAGCCAGGCCATCAGGCGATCGAGAATCAGACCGATGGCACCGATCCAGACCACGCCGAGCACAATGTCGGAGACGTAACCGTTCTGGTTTGCGTCCCAGATGAAGAAGCCGATGCCTGGGGTTCCGGGCATCACGATCTCAGCGGCGATGATCGCCAGCCAGGCCAGACCGATCGAGATGCGGAGGCCAGTAAAGATGTAGGGGAGAGCGGAGGGGATCAGGATCTTGGTGAAGAACTTCTGGCGCGACATCTGCAGAACGAGTGCGACATTGCGGTAGTCCTGCGGGATCTGGCGCACACCTTCGGCGGTGTTGATCAGGATCGGCCAGATCGAGGTGATGAAGATCACGAAGATCGCCGCCGGCTGGTTCTGCTGGAAGATCACCAGCGCGATCGGCACCCAGGCCAGCGGCGCCACCATGCGCAGAAACTGGAACAGGGGATCGAAGGCGCGGTTGAGCGTCTGGCTGAGGCCAACAGCAATGCCCACGCCGATACCGAGGATCGCCGCCAGGGAGTAGCCGAGGGCCACCCGCGAGAGGCTGTTCATCGTGTGCAGGAACAGACCCTTGTCGAGACCGCCGCGATCGAAGAACGGATAGAGCAGCAGTTCACGGGTGCGCTCATCGGTCCAGAGGCTGAGCGGACCGGTGAGCTTCGTGAGGCCAAGGCTGGAACTGAGCTGCCAGAAGAGTAAAAATCCACCAATGCCGAAGATGGGCGGCAGGATGAACTTGCGGTTGTGCTTCCAGCACACGCCGAGATTGAAGCCGGAGCCTGGAGCAGTGGCCATGGGGATGTCCTGGAGAATATGGAAAAGATGGTGAGATTAGAGAACAAGAGTCTGTTTATGACTGACTTGATCTCAGCCCTTGATCTTCAGGCTGTCGAGATAAGCCTGAGGATTGGCCGGGTCGTAGACCGTGCCGTCAAAGAACGTTTCCTTACCTCGACTGGGAGAGGTGGGGATATCCTTGGCTGGAAGACCAAGCTCCTTCGCAGCCTGAAGCCAGAGGTCGTCACGCACGACCCTGTTGTTGATTGCTTCAGCCTGCTGGATCGTATCGACGGTGCCGGGGTAGAACTTCCAGCGCAGAGATTCGATCAGGAACCAGAGGGTAAGGCTCTTGTAGGGATAGGAGATCACACCCCGATCACTACTCCAGTAGAGCGGGCCCATCTTCGGATCGGTTTCGGGTGTGCCGTTGGCACCGATCTTGTACTGGCCCTTGAGCGATTGCTGCAGAACGCTAACCGGCACGTTGTACCACTTGCGCGAGCTCAGAATCTGGGCGGCCTCATCCTTATTCTCCGGCTTATCGAGCCACATCTGCGCCTCGATCAGCCCCTTCAACAGCGCAACGGCAGCCTTGGGGTTCTTCTCGACCCAGTCGGAGCGGACGGCAAGGTATTCCTCAGGGTGCACCTTCCAGATCTGGGCGGTGGTGGCTGCCAGATAACCCACGTTGTCCTTGGCGATGCGGGACGGCCAGGGATCACCGGTGGAGAAGGCCTCCATCGTGCCGTTCTTCATACCTTGGAGCGTCTCCGGCGCAGGCACCGTCAACAGTTCAACGTCCTTGTTTGGGTTCACGCCACCGGCGGCGAGCCAGTAGCGGATCCAGATGTCCTGATTGGCTTTAGGGAATGTATAAGAGGCTCGAAACTTCCGACCCTCTTTGCCGCTAAAGGCAGCGAAGAAGTTTGGCGAAGATTCCTTTAGATTGACGCTGAGATTGGCGTTCTTGACGGTGTTTGCGGCGGCGATCCCGTTGCCCTGACTCATCAACATGGCCAGAATTGTCATCGGCACCTTCTTGCCATTGGTGATCGCGCCTTCACTGATCATCTGCGGCATCGGCAGCTGCCACTGACCACCATCAATGCCACCTCCGCCTGAGCCGAGCACGACGTTGTCACGCGCCGTCGACCAACTGGATTGCTTACTGAGCTTCACATCAAGACCGTGCCTGGCAAAGAAGCCCTTTTCCACGCCAACCACCAACGGCGCAGCCTCAAGGATCGGCACGAAGCCAAGACTGATGGTGGTGGTTTCCAGTTTTGAAGCGGCCTGGGCGTTCAGAGTGGCGCTGCTGCCTGAGCTGGTGGTACCAGGTCTACTGGGAGGATTGCCAAGACAACCGGTCAACACGAGCGAACTGGTCAGGGCCCCGGCCAGCAGGGCAAGGAAAGGACGACGCTTTGCCATGGAGACAATAATCAGAAAGAGGACAAGTCAATCGAGGAACAGATAAATAGACACAGAAAGTCAATTGGAACACCTGACTACTGTGGGGTCAATCAATCTGCGGTTGGCTTGAACGAGTTGCCGACTCTTCAACTCAAAGAGCAGCAATCACTCCGTGACCGATGGGTGGGCGATGGCTCCAGAATTGAAGCTGGTGGAAGAGTAGGAGCTGGCCATGAGTGGTTGGGGAGCTTGAGCTGAAGTGTTGCCAACCATGGCGATAAGCCCTGGTTATCCCCTGCTGATGGTTAACGATCCAATCGCAGCAACTCGTCGTCTCCCTGCCTGGCGATGCGCCCCTCCTGGCGGAAACGGATCAAGGCCTTGGTGACGGTGACCCGGGTCATCCCTGTCATCTCTGCCAGGTTGCGGTGGGTAAGGTTCATGCCGCTGAATGACAAGCTGATCCCCTGACTGCTGACGCGACCGAAGCGCTTGCCAAGCCAGATCAACAGCCTGAACAATCGATCCTCCGCCCGGCGAATCCGTGAAAACTGCAGCAGTGTGGTCAGCTGCAGAACGTGCTGACCCAAGAAAACCCGTTGATCTTCGGCCGTAGCCATCCGCTCCTCCACCTGCACCGGAGAGAGTGAACAGAGATGCACCGGTCTGTCGTGAATCAGCGATGGGATCACCAGATCGCCGGGCCCCCAGATCCCAAGGGTTGTCGTGGTGTCGTCCTCATTCCAGGCGCGCAAAACCACATAGCCATCGTCAAGCATCCAACTCAAGCTGGTGGGCAGCGACTCACCCGCACTCAGCCTCAGCCGCAGATGACGCTGTGCCATCACGGAAGGATGCGATCAGAAAACCTGGGAGTGCCCATGGAGGAGATAGAGAGAGAAGGGTGACCCGGATCTGCAGCGGAACGCTAGGGGGTAGCCGGGAATTCTGGGTTGCTCTGATTGCCTGAATCGATCAGCCAGTCAACAGGACAACAGGACAACAGGACAACAGGCGTGGGTTGCTCTGTCACTGACCATTCACCCGGTCGCATTCCTACTCTGATGGCGTCCTGGTGAAACCGGCTCACCGATCACACCAATCGGTGGCCTTTTTTCCAGAACCAAATCAGCATTCACCCGCAGCCTTCAGAGGCTGTTGCGCATGGCCAGCCAAAAGCCAACGACCATCGCCAGCATCAGCAGGGAGCGGCCCACCAGGAAGCGGATCACATTCTCTCGCCGAACCATGGTGGTTTCAATGTGCTGCAGGACAGTCTGCAGTCGCTTGAGCGCAGTGAATTGCATCAGGACGTTCCGCCGGTGCATCAACGGTCTGTGATTGAACGCTAGGGGGCAGAGGTCTGTTGTTGGGGCGGCATCTGCTTGGTGCTGCTGAGCCTGATCATCAGATCCGCTGATCTGTTGTTACTGCTCCTCGGCCCCAGATTGCAGTTGCTCTACCTATGTTCACGACAGAACTGTGCAGAAGGGGAGTGTCCATCAACCCCTCGTTTCATCCCGCCTCAATCAACCGTTATGTGAGGAATGGTTATGCGGGCAACCGTTATGCGGGCCGGCTCATCGCCATGGCCAGCCTGCACGGCAAGGAGCTGATCTTGGCTCGGCCGCTCAAAAGTGGCCTGGGCCTGACCTTGCGGCATGCCAGCAGCGTCGACACCAACCGCTTCGGCAGTTTCGATGGGGAGCAGCCCCGGCACGATGACGCGCCGACGACCTGCCAGCACAAGGCAATGGCCGCCCTGGAGGCGTTGGATCTCGACCTGGGCATCGCCAGCGAGGGGTCGTTCGGGCCGCACCCGGCGGTGCCGATGCTGCCGGTGGGCCAGGAGTGGCTGACGTTTGTGGATCGCCGCGATGGCCTGGTGATCCGCGAACAGCTGATCAGCCATCGCACCAACTACAGCTCCTGCCGCGGATCCGATCCTCAGGCCATCGCAGGCTGGCTTCGCCAGGTGGGTTTTCCCCGCCATGGGCTGATGGTGCGGCCACTCGAAGCTGAACCCGCAGGCCCGGGGGGCTGGCTGGCCAAGGGGGTGCATGATCCACAGCAGCTGGCGACGCTGATCGCGGAGGCGGTACGCCGCTCACCGCTGCGGCAGGCCTGGCTGGAGACCGACATGCGCGCCCACTGCAACCCCACACGCCGGGTGGCGATCCGGCGGCTCGCGTTCCGGTTGGTGCGACGGGTGGCCAGCGCCTGTCCATCCTGCGGCGCCCCGGGCTGGGGCGTTGTGGGGACGATCGCCGGGCTGCCCTGTTCCGCCTGCGGCCTGGCAACAGCGCTGGTGCGCCTGGAGGTGATGGGTTGCAGCGTCTGCAGGTACCGCACAGAACGTCCGCGACGCGACCGGCGCGCAGCGGCTGATCCGATGCACTGCCCCTACTGCAACCCCTGACTTCAGGCCGATAGGTAGTCGACCACCCGATGCGACCGCTCGCGCACGGCCGCCACGGCGCGCCGTTCAATGCCGCGGGCGGTGTCACGGGTGACACCCATGCTGCGGGCCACGGCACTGAGGGTCATCGGCGCTTCCTGGTTGATGCCATAGCGCAGCCGCAGCAGTTCGGCCTCCTGGCTGGGTAGATCCTCCAGCAGGCGCTCGAGATCATGGCCGAGCAGGTGGGTGGTGAGCTGCTCAACCGGCGCTGTGGCACCGCAGCTGATCCGCTCGATCAGGCTGCCATCACCCTCACTGCCCTGGCCGGCATCGAGGCTCACCGGCTGTTGAGCGCGGAACAGGGTCTCCTGGATATCCAGCGGCTTGAGGCCCGATTCCTCGGCCAGTTCGGCAATCACCGGCGCACGACCAAGACGCTGCCAGAGGGTCTGCTGCGCCTTGCGCAGCTTGCTGAGACTTTCGCCGACATGCACGGGTAGGCGGATCGTGCGGCTCTTATCGGCAATGGCGCGGGTGATGCCCTCGCGGATCCACCAGTAGGCGTAGGTGGAGAACTTATAGCCGCGGGTGGGATCGAAGCGCTCCACCGCCTTGATCAGGCCGAGGTTGCCCTCCTGGATCATGTCCTCAAGCTCCAGCTGGCGGCTGGCGTACTTGCGTGCGATCGTGACCACCAGGCGCAGGTTGGCGGCCACCATCCGCTCCTTGGCTCGCAGGCCGATACGACGTCGGCGCCGCAGCTGTTCCGGGCTGAGGCCGGCTTCTGCGGCCCAGGTCTCCAGGCTGGGGGGGCTCCCTCCGGCCCGCAGCGTCAGTTCTTCAGCAATCTCATCGAGGCGTCGCAGGGCCTGCACGGCCTTGCCGAGCGTGATCTCCTCCTCATGGCTGAGCAGGGGAATCCGGCCAATGGCGCGCAGGTGCTGGCTGAGGGCGTCGCAGCTGCTGCGGGTGAGCGTCTGTGGCGCAGGCATGGCTGTCTGGAGAGTCCCGGAATTGGGTTCGCGAGACCTTACTGATCACAGCGAGCTGTTGGGTGGCGGAGGAATGCGCCGAATCCGCATGCAGAGGGGACCGCCGGATTGACCACCAACCGCAATCACCCAGGTCACCGGATTCACTGCTAAGCGCAGGGCGAACCCCACGGCAATCGGCCAGCCCTGTTCAGCACTGGCTTGCTGATCCTGAGATGTGTTCACAACAACATCCACCACCAGACCGCCCGACAGGCCGTCGGACTCGCGGGCGGCATCGGCGCAGACCCCCCATGGGTTCAGGCAACACAACAATTCCTGAGCGGGTTGATCAGGCCTGCTGATCACTCCAGAACCCAGGTTGCGGGCCGGAGCGGAGCCCTAGAGGATCTCGATGCAGCGGACCCAAACGAGGGCTTGGCTCCCCAGAATGCGCCGGTTTATACGACCGCCTCATCCGGCATGACCTTCGCCTTGAATGCCCTGGAGATCCTGGTGGGGATCCTGCTGCTGTTCGGCGGCGGTGAGCTGTTCGTGGCGGGCTCCGTGGCCCTGTCGCTGCTGCTGGGTATCCCCCAGATCGTGATCGGCCTGACGGTGGTGTCGATGGGCACCAGCGCGCCGGAGCTGTTCGTGAGCCTGCTCTCGACGATCCAGGGAGGCAGCGGCGGCGATGCCATCGCCGTGAGCAACGTGGTGGGCTCCAACATCTTCAATGTGCTGATCGTGCTCGGCGCCAGCGCGGCGGTGATGCCGCTGCGGGTCAAGAGCCGCCTGGTGCGCCGCGATGTGCCGCTGCTGCTGGGGGTGTCGATGGCCACCTGGGGCATGGCCTCCGGCGGGCGCCTCACCTGGGTGGCGGGTCTGGCTCTGCTCACCGGGACCGTGATCAACCTGCTCTGGGAGATCCGCTCGGCCAGGGAGGAACCGGCCGAGGCCGCTGAGGAGCTGGAGGCCGATGGTGCTTCACCGGCTCCCCAGGCCCTGATCAAGCTGGCGGCCGGCCTGGGTCTGCTGGTGTGGGGCTCGCAGCTGCTGGTGAAGGGAGCCATCGCCGCCGCCGCCGGGCTGGGGGTGAGCCAGACGGTGATCGGCCTGACGATCGTGGCGGCCGGCACCTCCATGCCGGAACTGGTGACATCCCTGGTGGCGGCCTACCGCGGCAAGGCCCCGATCATGGTGGCCACCACCCTGGCCTGCCTGCCGATCTTCTGGACCGGCGGGGTGATCACGCGCCTGGAGGGCTGGATCCTGATGGGGCTCTATGGCCTCTATGTGGTGGAGCAGATCCTCACCAACACGGCACCGGGCGCCACTGATGAGTTCCGCCTGGTGGTGCTGGTGGGTGTGCTGCCGCTCCTGCTGGTGTTCTTCACCTGGGGGGCTCTGCAATGGCAGCGGCGGCGCCAGCAGCTGCCCGCTGGGTGATGATCAGGCCCACCCCCTGAACGCCCCCTTCCCTTGCTGGCACCTCTGGCTCTCGATCGCAGTGCCATGGCCCTGGGGCTCACCCTGCTGGCGGGTCTGTCCACGGGGATCGGCAGCCTGATCGGCCTGGGTTCGAATCCGAACAGTCGGCGGTTTCTCACCCAGTCGCTGGGGTTCTCCGCCGGAGCGATGGTGTACGTCTCCCTGGTGGAGATCCTGCCGAAGGCGCGCCTGGTGCTGCAACCCCTGCTGGGAATGCGGCTGGGTTACGCCGCGGCGGTGCTGGCCTTCTTCGTCGGCATCGCCGCCATGGCACTGATTGACCGCTGGTTACCGGTGCATGACGCCACCGGTGCCCTGCAACAACTTCATCCAGGGGCTGAAGCCGCCAGGGATCCGGCCCGCCGCCGCCGCCTGCTGCGCATGGGTCTGTTCTCAGCCATGGCGATCGGCATCCACAACTTTCCGGAAGGGCTAGCCACCTTTCTCGGTGCGCTGACCAATCCACAGCTGGGGGTGAGCATCGCCGTGGCCATCGGCATCCACAACATTCCGGAGGGCTTGGCGGTGTCGGCGCCGGTCTATTTCGCCACCGGCAGCCGCCGCATCGCCTTCTGGGTGTCCTTTCTGTCCGGCCTGGCCGAACCGATCGGCGGCCTGGTGGGATTCGTGCTGTTTCGATCGCTGCCCAATCCGATCGGCTTCGGCCTGGTGTTCGCCGCCCTGGCTGGGGTGATGGTCTACGTCTCGCTGGATGAACTGCTGCCCGCCGCCCGCGACTACGGCGACCAGGAGCTCACGATCATCAGCCTGATGGCCGGCATGGCCGTGATGGCGATCAGCCTGGTGCTGCTGGCCTGAGCGTGGAGTGGCGATCCGACTTGCGGTTCAGTCCAACCTGGACAGTGAACAGGGCATGGAGGTCGCCAGTGTCGAAGGAATTGCCTCCGATGCCATGGGCTGCCCCCACTGCGGCACACGCCTGCTGCACAAGCAGCAAAAACGATTGATGTGCTGCGGTTGTGGACAGGCACGCCTGGATCTTGACGCCGAGGCTCCGCTGAAGGGGCTGCGACGCCATGGCCCCCTGCTACTGGCAGGGCTGCTGGTCCTGCCCCTGCCACTGGGCCTGGCAGTGCTCGATGGCGTTCGCCTCACTGGCGGTGAAGTCAGTGGTAGTCCTGTCAGTGGCCGTGAGGTCAGTGACCATCCGATCAGTGGCCATCAGAGCCACGGCGCGCAGACCAGCAGCGCCCACCCGTCGTCAGCCTCCCCTGCTGAGACGGCGGTGTCGACCCTGCCCAGGCTTCATCAGGAGCCCTGAGGGCGAACGGATCTGACAGGGAAGCCAGAGGCTGTCAGTCTGTTCGTTGCATGGCTTTGAGCGGTTCTTGGCCTGTCCTGCCTGTGGTGCCCGCCTGGTGACCAAAACCGACGATCGGCCGCCGCGCCTGATCTGCGCGGCCTGCGGCAAACAGCTACCCCAGAGCAACATGCCGCCGCTGCTCGCCGAGCTGGATCGGCACGCCCCTGGTGTGCTTGTGCTGGCGCTGCTGGTGACGATGCCACTGGTGCTGCTGGCGCTCACCCCCTGGCTGGAACATCGGCCTCAGGGTCGCAGCGTGCCGGCGGCGCAGCGGCACGGGGTGGGGCACTCCCGCTGGGATCCCCGCACCGGCATCGTGGGACGCCAGATGCGGGGCAACAGGTACGGGAAGCCTTAGGCATCAGCGCTGGCGCTGCGGCGCCACAGCCGCCAGATCTTCTCCAGTTCCAGGTAGAGGAACAGCAGCAGGCTGAAACCAAGGCAGATCAGCAGATCCTGGCCGCTGAGGGGCTGGGTGCCGAAGAACTTCGCCAAGGCCGGCACGTAGAGCAGCAAGAGCTGCAGTCCGGAGGTGAGCAGCACCGCCCAGAGCAGCCAGGGGTTGGAGAAGGGTGCCACCTGTACCAGGGGCAGATCGCTGCGGGCCGAGAGGGCATGGCCCATCTGCGCCAGACAGAGCGTGGTGAACACCATCGTCTTCCAATGGTCGTGACTGTGTTGATCGGCATACAACATCAAGGCGATCACGATCAGGGCGAACACCACACCGATCCGCACGATGTAACGGCCGATGCCACGAGCGAAGATCGATTCGCCGGGCTCCGCAGGCGCGCGCTCCATCAGGCCCTTCTCTCCGGGTTCGAGCGCCAGGGCCAGGGCCGGCACCCCATCGGTGACCAGATTCATCCACAGAATCTGCAGCGGCGTCATCGGCACACCCACCAGGCCGAGCAGGGGCGCCGAGGCGATCGTGATCAGCTCGCCGACGTTGCTGCCGAGGATGTACTTCACGAAGCGTCGAATATTGGAGTACACCAGCCGGCCTTCCTCCACGGCATTGACGATCGTGGCGAAGTTGTCGTCGAGCAGCACCATGTCGGCCGCCTCCTTGCTGACCTCGGTGCCGGTGATGCCCATGGCCACGCCGATATGGGCCTGCTTGAGGGCCGGGGCGTCGTTGACGCCGTCGCCGGTCATCGCCACCACCTGGCCATTGGCCTGCAGCGCCTTGACGATCCTCAGCTTCTGCTCGGGGGGCACGCGGGCATAAACGCTGCAGCGGGCCACCGCCTCCTTCAGGGCCGGCTCATCCATGGCCTCGAGTTCACGGCCGAGGATCACCTCACCGCTCTCATCGGTGAGGCCGATGGCACTGCCGATCGCCCTGGCCGTGAGCGGATGGTCGCCGGTGATCATCACCGGCCGGATACCGGCCTGGCGGCAGGTGGCCACGGCGGCGGCCACCTCGGGCCGGGCCGGATCGAGCTGGGCCATCAGGCCGATCAACACCTGGCCATCCAGCTCCTGCTCGGGGCTGGGGTGATGCGGGGCGCAGGCGAAGGCCAGCACCCGCAGGCCGGAGGCCGCCAGCTGGCGGGCCTGCTCGAGCCACCACTGGCGCTGAGCCTCGCTGAGGGCCACCACGCCGGACGCATCGATCCAGCGGTCGCACAGGCCGATGATCACCTCGGGCGCACCCTTGCTGATCAGCAGACGGGTGGAGTTCCTGGCGGCCGGACCCAGGCTGGCCTGCAGCTCGGCGCGGGGATCATCGATCCACACGGCCATCAGCTGGCGCTCCGAGCTGAACGGGATCTCGGCAACGCGGCGAAAGTGGCTGCGCAACTCGAAGTCGTCGATGCCGGCCTTGGCCGCCACCACCGACAGGGCACCTTCGGTGGGATCACCGAGGATCTCCCAGCTGCCATCGGCGCCCTGTTTGAGTTCGGCATCACTGCAGAGCACACCGGCCTGCAGCAGCAGGGTGCGGGAGCCTTCTGCGCTGCCGGCACCGGCGCCAGCGGGGGACTGCAGGGCCAACGGGGAAAAGGTGCCTGTGGGGTCGTAGCCGGTGCCGCTGACCGCCAGCGCCTCGGTACCGACCCGCAGCTCCTGCACCACCTGGCGGTTCTGGGTGAGGGTGCCGGTCTTGTCGGAGCAGATCACCGTCACCGAACCCAGGCCTTCCACCGCCGGCAGGCGGCGGATCAGGGCGGCGCGGCGGACCATGCGCTGGGTGCCGATCGCCAGGGTCACGGTGATCACCGCCGGCAGGCCCTCCGGCACGATCGCCACCGCCATCGACAGGGACACCTCCAGCAGGTTGAGCGGGTCCTGCCTGAGCAGCAGGCCCAGGGCCACCACCAGGGCCACCAGGCCCAGGGCACTGCCCACGAGCACCTTGGCCAGGCCATCGAGACGCTCCTGCAGCGGTGTGCTCTCACCACCGGCGGTGTTGATCAACTCAGCGATCTGACCCAGCTCGGTGGCCATGCCGGTGGCGCTGACCACGGCCACGCCGCGGCCACGCACCACCTCGGTGCCCTGAAACAGGCAGTTCTGACGCTCCAGGACCGGCGTGCTCTCCTCGAGCACCAGATCGGCCTGCTTGAACACGGCTTCGGCTTCACCGGTGAGGGCGGCCTCTCGCACCCCCAGATCGGCCACCTCCAGCAGGCGGGCATCGGCGGGCACCCGATCGCCGGCCTCCAGGCGGATCAGATCACCGGGCACCAGCTGCTCACTGCTGAGGCGCTGCCACTGACCATCGCGGCGCACCTGCACCATCGGCTGGGCCATGTCGCGCAGGGCCAGCAACGCCTTCTGGGCCCGGCTCTCCTGCAGATACCCCAGCAGACCGTTGAGCACCACGATCACCAGGATGGCGATGGCGTCCTTGGGGAACTCCTGCTGGTGCAGCGATACGGCGCCGGAGACCGCCGCCACCGCCAGCAGCATGATCAGCATCACGTTGCTGAACTGATCCCAGAGGATCTCGAGGCTGCTGCGGCCGGCGGCGAGCTCCAGGCGGTTGAGCCCCTGGTCTGCCAGACGCCGCGCCGCATCAGCGGTACTGAGGCCCTCGCGGCTGGCCTCCAGGCTGGCCAGACAGACCTCCGGCGCCAGGGCGTGATAGCGGGGTGCGTCGGGGCGGGCCAAGGCGCGGCACTCGGACTGGGTCCCTGAACCTAAGGGGGGGGCAGGAGGACATGGGCCGTGCCCTTCCCCTCCTCGGCCGTGATCCAAACCGCTGCCTCCAGGGCAACGGCGGCTCACGGATGTCCACCAATTTGCAAAACCGTTTCGACGGCTACACAGGCGGAGGGCGTCGCCGTTGGACTGTGCCACCGCGAACGTTGGAGAGGTTTCTCCCCTTCATGGCCCATGTCCCCATGGCGGGCGGTGGTCCCACACCGCTGGCTGTTTTTGATCGCTTCCGCACCAAGGCGCTCGCCAAGGTTCAGGACCCTGAACTGAAGCGCTACGCCGTGCTGCTGCTGGCCTTCGGTGCCGGCCTGCTGCCCCTGATGGCCGGTTCGGCCAAGGCAGCCCTCACCAAAATGCCCACCGACGGCGCTGACACCCTGCTGATGCTGATGGGGTCGGCCCTGGTGCTGCTGATGACCCCTGGCCTGGCGTTCTTCTACGGCGGCTTCACCCGCGCCAAGAACGTGCTCAACACGATGATGATGAGCTTCTTCCTGATGGGG
>RFPK01000181.1 GCA_009926195.1 Synechococcaceae bacterium WB4_1_0192
GCGCCTTCATCAGGTCGCTCATCGACTGGTAGCGCACCACCTTGTCGTCGTAGCGGACCTCCAGGTAGCCGCCAGCGATGGCTTCTTCGATGGCCGCAAGATGCGCCTGCGTGAATGTGCTCATCCGGGCCACCTCCTCGTGGTCATGCTACTCAGTCCCAGAAGCTGCTCCCGGACCGAGCCGGCGTTTCATCCTGCTGCACCGGCGCCGGCCGGCGCTCCTCGCGCTCGATGCCGCCGTTGCGCTCCTTGTCCCAGCGGTCCTCGCTCCACCGATCAGCGCCAGTCAGCGCGGCCGCGGCCCTCGCGTAGACCCTGCAGTCCAGGGCCTCGTTGCGCGGACGGGTCTTGATCCACTCGAAGCGGTTGTACCCTCGCCGGTCGATCGTGTTCGTCAGCCGCTCCGCGCACAGCTGCCGGAACCACTCCTCGCCATGCTGCGGGAAGTGACACCAGCCATGCGGCAGCTCGTCGGCTTCATCAGGCATCGGTCGCCGCAGCCAGCCGTAGAGCTCGCTCTTCACCGTGCTCACGCCCACCGGCCACACCTTCACGCCGCCGCGCAGCGCCTTGCCATTGCGCAGCACCTCCACCCGGCCCGGCGTGCCGATGATCGCCGTCTGCGCCTCCTGGCCCTTCACCGCGATCACACGGTTGCCGGCCTGGCCCCGCACCCAGCGGTAGACCTCCTGGCTCCTGAAGCCCGAGTCGATCGCCGTCATCCGGATCGGCAGCCGCTGCCCATCGCCGCGGCCGAACTCTGAGCGGATGAACTTCGACAGCTCGCGCCACACCGCCGGCTGCGCGGTGTCGCCCGCCAGCACCTGGTAGTCGAGGCTCCAGCTCTCCATCGTCGTTCCAGCACTCCGCCAGCACCGTGTTGGTCCACGGTTTCAGCTCCGCCGGATTGTCCTTCGCCTGCTCGTAGCTGACCGCGATCTCTGTCCAGCTCAGCCAGCCCAGTGGGCTGTAGAGACCGTTCAGGTGATACCCCTGCACATCTCGCTCTGGGAACAACGCCTCCCACCAGTCGTCGCTGAACACATCCGGGTCGTACCACCAGGCCTTCGTGTCCTCTTCGATCCCGGTGCCGCATTCCTCGCAGATCAGCACCGGCGGCGTCCGCAACGTGCTCGGCAGCCCCGGATCCTTCGCGTCGTAGCGCAGCCGGTCCCACTCCAGCACCTGGCGGTGCTGACAGTGTGGGCACGGCAGCAGCAGCCGCTGCTGGTTGCTCTGCTCCCACTTCGCCCAGATCTGGCTGCGGCCCGCGATCGTCGGCGTCGATGTCCAGGCCTGCTTCTTGCGCACGCCGAAGGTTCGCGTCCGCGCGCTCACGATCGCCAGCGGGCTCCCTTCCTCATCCACATCGGCAGGCCAGCGGTCGATCTCATCGCCGCCCAGGAACCGGATCGGCATCGACGCCAGGCCGCTCGCCGCATTGGCCCCGCCGAGGATCAGGAACCCGCCGGTGAACTCCTTCATCAGCTGCGTGTTGCCGCTGTCGCGCTCGCGCGGCGCCTTCACCTTCTCCTGCAGGCTCGGCGTCGCCTCGATCATCGGCGCGATCCTCATCTTCGAGTACCGCTTCGCCATGTCGATCGTCGGCTGCACGAACAGCGCCGGCCCGGGCTGGATGTCCATCACGTAGCCCATCCAGTTGTTCAAGGCCTCCGATTTGCCGCTCTGCGCTGGAAACACCAGCACCACCTCCTGCACCGTGCTCGTCGCGCTCAGGTCGTCCATCGGCTTGCGCAGGTATGGCGTCCGCGACGTCCGCCAGGGCCCGTGCTCGCTGCTCGCCTTGCTGCTCAACACCCGCCGCTGATCCGCCCACTCGCTCACCGTCAGCAGCGGGTCCGGGCGCATCCCGCGCCAGAACGCCAGCAGCGCATCGTCAACGGACGCCAGCGGCACGCACCAACTCCTCCAGGGCTCTCACATGATGCCGGTCGATCACCTGCATCACCGCCGCACGTTGCTCCTGGCTCAACCCGCCGACCGCCGTGGCGATCTCGCCCACCATCTGCTGGGCCGTCCGCATCACCGCATCACGCACCTGCATCCCGGCCGCTGCGAACGCTCGCTCCGCAGCCGCCTTCTCCACCAGCTTGCCGCTCCGCTCCTCGTAATCGAGCTTGAGCAGCATCGCCTTGTAGCCCTCGGCCGCGGCCTTGGCCGACGCATAAGTGCCCGCTCCGCCCTTGTTGCCCGGCGGCGGCATCGGCCCCGGCGCCTCCACATCCTCACCGCGCGCGCGCGCCTTCCCCGTGTTGATCTGCTCCGCCGTGCGCTGCTGATGCGGAGCTGTGTTTCGCTCCCACTCGAGCGCCGCCATTTCCGGGTCGATCACGTAGTTGCGCGGGCCCTTGCGCTCCACCGAGCGCTTCAGCCGGCCAGCCTTGATCGCCTTCCGCACCGCCTGCGGGCTCACCCCACGCTGGGCGGCGAACTCGGCAACGCTGATCAGCACAATGCGACGTAGAACCCGGCCTCAACCAGCTTGGTGGCCAGCCCCGCCGGCGCCGGCTGCACCAGCTCGATCGGCGTGTCCAGCCCAGTCATCCCGCGCACCAGCGTCACCAGCTGGTCGATCAGCAGCACCGCATGGCCGCGGCCTTCCAGCATCTCGTCCACCGTTACCTCAGGGCCCACTGAGCCGAAGTCGATTCGCATCGGCCAGCCCTTGACGTGCCCATCAGAACCCCACTGGCAGCCGTAGCGGATGCTTGCTACCTCAATCATCGAACCTCGGCACGAACGGCCGCGGAGACGCCACTGCATCTTGCCAGGGCATCAGCACCGTGGTGCCCGGCGTTGCCTTGCACACCGCAGTCAGGTTCTGGCCCGGCGAGCAATCAATCCACGGCAGCACCACCACCGGCTGAGTCCATCCATCTTCCACCAGGCTCGTGATCAGCAGCTCCAGCTCCGGCGCCGCCACATGGTTGGGGTTCCAGGCGTTGCCGATCAGCTTCTCCCGCGGCACCCACCGCACCTTCGACACCGGTTGGTCCTTCACACTCACCGCTTCACCTCCAGCGCCTTCACCTGGTCGAACGTCAGCCCCGCCTTCGCCGCCGCCGTGATCGCGCGCTGCGTCAGCTGGCCCTTCTTTCGGCCCTTCAGGTCGCCACGGCTCACGATGATGCAGATGTACTTCCAGCTCAGGCCCGACATCACATCGTCCTCAGCATCCGGGATCGGTCGCGCCGTCTTCTTCCGGTGCATCTTCATCACCGACGCCAGGCCTCGCGCGATCTCGCTTCGCTGCGGTTCCGGATACAGCTCCAGCATGCTCAGCGCCCACGCCTTCCACGTCATTCCCGGCGGCGGCTCCTTCAGCCTTGCCCCATACAGGTCCGTCAGCGCATAGCGGCCCGCCGTGTTCACCCCATCCACGCGCCGCAGCATCCGCTCCCACAGATCCGGCCAGCCCTCCGCATACTTCCACAGCCCGCCCAGCGGCTCCTCGCCGAACGGCGGCGTCACACGCTGCAGGCTCACGCTCGTGCCCAGCATCGCCTGCACGTCATAGGACCGGTTGTAGTCCCACCCCTGCTGTCGCGCCGCGCGCCACACATCCTCAGCCTTCCAGTCGTAGATCGGCTTGCAGTTCACGTAGTACCCCATCCGGGCGTCCGCGATGTAGTTGTCCCGCGTCTTCCGCAGCACCGTCTGCATCCTTCGCGGGCTCTCCTGCGCACGGATCCCCGTCAGGTCCGCCACCCGCCCGCACTCCGGTCCGAACAGGCACGGGCCCACGTCATCGACCTGCATCCCCATCCGAAACCGCGGCACATCCGCCGCCGTGATCGCACCCGCCGGCAGCGGCCGGATCCATCGGTCTCGCAGCGCCTCGTCCCAGCACACCCACCACGGCTGGCTCCTTGAGCACGCATTCCGGTGCGTCACCGGCAGGCACACCCACCACAGCCGCACATCCTCTCGCCCGCGCACCCGCTCCACATACTCCACCGTCTCGGGGTAGCAGGCCTCCTCGTCCACGAAGTAGACGTCCAGCGGCAGCCGGCCCCGCTCGCGCGCCACCTGCGCCGTCAGGTTCAGCACCACCGTGCTGTCCTTCCCGCCGCTGAAGCTCACCACTACACGGTCCACCAGGTCGTAGATCCGGTGCAGACGCTCCAGCGACACCGCCATCACGTCGCGATCGATCGCCCTCGGCTTCAGCGTCATCGCGTCTGGATCCCCGCCAGCTCCGCCGCCGACACACCGCCCACCATCGTCCGCCTCACCATCGGGTGATCGACATCCGTCGGGCCCGTGTCGCTGTCCGGATGCCAGGCCACCACCGTCAGCCCGCTCTCGGAACCCGTCAGGAACCGGTG
>RFPK01000182.1 GCA_009926195.1 Synechococcaceae bacterium WB4_1_0192
CGCTTGAGCCAGTCATCGAGGACGTCGAACCATCCCCGCTGCGGCAAGCGCCCTACAGCGATCGTCATGGGTGGGAAATGAGCGGTGCGGGAAACCCGCGTGCTGTGGGTTACCGGGCGATGGTAACAACGTTGATCTGCCCTGCGAGGCGCCTGCTGACGGGCTGACACGCCCCGTCACCATTGGCTTTGTGCTGGCCTCTGCCGCCGCCTGTCCCTGGCTGGCGCACCCCTGTGGCGGCCTGGGCTTCACCCGATCGCCGGGCTGACCGGCGAGGATGGCTCCCACCCGAGCCCCGCTTCATGGCTTCCCCCCCGGCTGCCGCGCCCAGTTCCGCCTCTGCCGCCAGCACCCTGCTGGAGCAGACCGTGGTGGGCTCGCGCCGTCTGTCGAATGTGCTCATGGCCGCGGTGGTGAGCACCGGTGGCCTCGGTTTTCTGCTCACCAGCGCCTCCAGTCGGCTGGGCCGCGACCTGCTGCCGATCGGACACCCCGCCGAACTGGCCTGGGTGCCTCAGGGCCTGGTGATGGGGCTCTACGGCCTGGCAGCCGCCCTGCTGGCCACCTATCTCTGGGCCGTGATCGCGATCGATGTCGGGGCCGGTGCGAACCAGTTCGACAAGGCCAGCGGCACCCTGACGGTGACGCGGCGGGGATTTCGTCAGTTGATCAGCGTCACCACGCCCCTGCGCGACATCCAGGCCGTCAAGGTGGAGGTGCGCGATGGGCTCAACCCGCGTCGCCGCCTGGCCCTGCGGGTGCAGGGTCGCCGCGACCTGCCGTTGACCCGGGTGGGCGAGCCGATGCCTCTGGTGGATCTGGAGCGTGGGGGCGCCGAGCTGGCCCGCTTCCTTGGGGTTCCCCTGGAGGGCGTGTGAACCACTCCGGCCTGCGTTTCTCCCTCCGGCCCCTGCTGCTGGCCTTGCTGTTGCTGATCAGTCCGCTCGGGCCGGTGGCCTGTGCGGCTCAGGGCCCGCCGCCCGATCAGGGTTGCGGCCGCAGCGGCGTTCCCTGTCTGAAGGGCACGGCCGTGGTGGAGCTGAAAACCAGCAGGGGCGATGTGCAGCTCACCCTTAACGGTGATGCAGCGCCGCTCACCGCCGGCAACTTCGTGGATCTGGTGCGTCGTGGCGTCTACAACGGCACGGTGTTTCACCGCGTCGTGCGTGAACCGATTCCCTTCGTGGTGCAGGGCGGCGATCCCCAGAGTGCCGATCCCAACGTTCCGCCCGATCGCCTCGGTACCGGTGACTACCTCGATCCCAGCACCGGCCAGCCGCGCCTGATTCCGCTGGAGCTCTTCCTTGAGGGCGAGGCAGCTCCTCGCTACGGTCAGATCCTTGCCGGGCCTTCCCAGGTCGGCCGGTTGAAGCTGCCGCATGAGCGCGGTTCCCTCGCCATGGCCCGCAGCGAGCAGCCCAATTCAGCCAGCGCACAGTTCTATATCGCGCTTCGGCCTTTGCCGGAACTCGATGGTCGTTATGCCGTCTTCGGCAGGACGACCGCCGGTCTGGATGTGGTCGACAAGATCCGCCAGGGGGACCGTCTGATCAGCGCCCGGGTGATTTCGGGCGGCACCCTGGTCGAGGACCGCCCCTGAGCTCAGGCCGGCACCCGCTTATCCAGGCTGGTGACCTTCAGATAGGCCGTGTTGACGCCGGAGGCCCGCTCCAGCGCGATGCGGCCGGTTCTGGCGATCTCCAGGATCCCGAAGCCGGCCAGCACGTTTTCGATCGCCACCAGTTTGCCGGGATCGCCCACCACTTCGATGGTGAGCGCCTGATCGGCCACGTCCACCACCTTGGCGCGGAACACCTGCACCAGGTCGAGGATCGCCGCCCTCTGCTCCGGTGGAGCCGAGACCTTGAGCAGCATCAGTTCGCGCTCCACCGCCGGAACGCGGGTGAGGTCGTTCACGGCGAGCACGTTGACGAGCTTGTTGAGCTGCTTGCTCATCTGCTCAAGCGTGCGGTCGTCACCTTCGACCACCATCGTCAGCCGTGAGGCACCGTTGCGCTCAGCCGGCCCGACCGCGAGGCTTTCGATGTTGAAGCCGCGGCGGGCGAACAGCCCGGAGATGCGGCTGAGGGCACCGGATTCGTCTTCCACCAGCACCGACAGGGTGTGCTTCATCGCCGGGGCTTTTCGGGGCACAGAGCTCCCAACCTACGCATCGGCAGGGGCCCGTGGGGAACCGGGTCGATCACACAGCCACTGCAGCACCGTCTGGTTGAACAGCGCCGGCCGTTCGTCATGGGGGCAGTGGCCGAGGCGGGGCAGCAGGTTCAGCTGCAGGTCCGGTTTGTGGACCCGCAGCCGCTCGCTGATCTGCACCGGCACCAGGCGATCCTCGCTGCCCCAGAGCACCAGCAGCGGCTGTTGCATGCGCCTCAGCAGCGCCGCTGCCGTGGCGGCCCGCGGCCGCAGGGCCATGCCGATGCTCATCGCCCGCAGCGCCCGGGCGGCGCCGCTGCGTCGGGCTGGTTGGGCCACCAGGCGCCGCAGCTCACCATCGACGGCCTGCGGGTCGCTGTAGGCGCTGTGCAGCCCCAGCGACAGCAGCGGCGTGCGCACAATCAGGGGGACCAGCAGCTCCAGCGGCAACAGGCGGCACAGCCACACCACCCCGTGGCGCCCCAGGCGGCGCCGCCAGCGGGGCCGCCGCCGCCGCAACGGCATCAGCAGGGTCGGGTCGGGCAGGGGCGCCGCCACCACGGCCTGCACCCATGCCGGGAAGAACACGGCGCAGGTGAGTGCCACCAGGCTGCCCAGGGAATTCCCCACCAGCACGGCCGGGGCCTCCACCACCTCCTCCAGAAAGGCCTGCAGCTGTCGCGCCCAGAGGCGGTTGTCGAGGGGGCTGCGGTGGTGGTGCCCCGGCTGGCTGGAGGCGCCGAAACCCAGCAGATCGATCGCGTAGACGCACCAGCCCGCGCGCGCCAGCCCGGCGGCGTTGTGACGCCAGTGACCGCTGGCGGCGCCGAAGCCGTGGATCAACACCAGGGCTGGATCGCGGCGATCCCCCAGCACCCGCCAGTGGCAGCTGTGCCCCCGCCAGTGCCAGGTCCCGTGCTCTCCCCAGTGGGCCCCCGCCCGGGCCGGCGCAGACTCGCCGTAGCGAGACGGGGTGGCGGTGAGCGAAGGCGGGATCGAGGCGGCGTTCGCTTCAGGGGGCGTGGCCAACGGCGTCTCAGGTGGCGCCCGGGGAATCCCGGATACGCCTCACTATCGCGAAGGTGCCGTGCAGGTGGCGCCCGGCGCTGGTTTCTTCCGGCCGGAATCGCGCCCCTCCCGCGATCTGGGGGTGCTGCTGGCCGGGCTTCGGCCGGACCTGCCGGTTCTGGATCTGATGGCGGGCTGCGGCATCCGGGCCCTGCGCTACGGCGTCGAGGCCGGAGTGCAGAGCGTCTGGGCCAACGATGCCGATGTGGACCGCCTGCCCTGGCTGCGCCACAACCTCCAGCCCCTGGTGGAGCGGGGCTGCCGCGTGCGCAGCACCGCCCTCACGGCCCAGAAGCTGCTCGCCCGTTGTCTGATCGCCGAGCGGCGCTTCGCCCTGGTGGATCTCGATGCCTTTGGCTGCCCCACGACCCTGGTGCCCCTGGCCCTGGAGGCCCTGAGCTTCGATGGGGTGCTCTACCTGGCCAGCACCGATGGCCGCTCCCCCACCGGCCACGACCGCCCCGCCGCAGTGCGCTCGCTTGGGGCGGCCGCCCGCGCCCATCCAGCCAGCTGGGAGCAGGCCCTGCGCCTGCAGATTGCCGTGGTGGCCAGGGCGGCCTGGGCCCTCGGTCGCGGGATCCGGCCCCTGTTCAGCTTCAGTGAAGGGCGCACCTTCCGCACCGCGATCCAGCTGCGGCGCCGGCCCGAGTCCGGCGAGGAGGAGCAGCTCGGTCTGCTCGCCCACTGCCACAGCTGCGGAGAGCAGGCCAGTCAGAGTCTGCTGCGCCTGAGGCACTGGCCCCCGTGCGCCTGCAGCACACCCCAGGAGGTGCCGGCGCCGGCGATTTCCGGACCCCTGTGGCTTGGGCCCCTGCAGCACCCTCCCACCCTCACCGCGATGGAGGAGCGGGCCGCCGCCTTGCCGCCTGAGTGGGTGTCCCGGCCGACGCGCCGGCTGCTGCGGGCCCTGCGCGACGATCCTGGCCTGCCGGTTCGCTGCTGGCCCACCGCCGAGCTGGGCCGTCGCCTCGCTGGAGGTCCCCCCGCGACCGAGGCCCTGCTGGCGGCACTGCGGGCAGATGGCCATACCGCCCTGCGCTCGGGGGTGATGGCTGGACAATTCCGCAGCAATGCTCCCTGGTCCCGGGTTCTGGAGCT
>RFPK01000183.1 GCA_009926195.1 Synechococcaceae bacterium WB4_1_0192
CGCGCCGCGATCGCGCCCATCTGGGGCCGTTTGCTGCGGTCGCGGTCGCCGCCGCAACCGAACACGCAGATCAACCGACCGGCCGCAAACGGCCGGCAGGCGTTGAGGGCGCTTTCAAGACCGTCGGGGGTGTGGGCGTAATCCACCAGCACGGCCGGCATGCTGCCGGCTTCCTCTGGGCAGCGGCCGCTGCTCACCCGTTCCATGCGGCCGGGTACGCCCCGGAAGTCGGCCAGGGCCTCCAGCAGCGGCTCCAGTGGCAGCCCCTGCTGCAGCAGCGCGCCCACTGCCTGAAGCTGGTTCATCAGGTTGAACCGGCCCAGCAACGGTGAGCGGAAGGCGCCGGTCCCCAGCGGGCTGATCAACACGCCGCTGACGCCATCGGCGCTCAATGTCAGGTTCTCCATGCGCAGCTCTGCATCGCTGCCCTCCCTCAGAGAGCTGCGCCAGCAGGCTGCCCCGAGTCGCTCCGCCAGTTGTGCGCCCCAGGGGTCATCCGCATTGACCACTGCCGTTGCCGTGGCGGCGGCATCGCTGTCCAGTAGAGGCGGTTGGAACAGGCTGGCCTTGGCCTCGAAATAGGCCTGCATCGACGGGTGGTAGTCGAGGTGGTCCTGGGTGAGGTTGGTGAACACGGCTCCGGCGAACCGACAGCCGCTGATGCGCTGCTGGTCGAGGGCGTGGGAGCTCACTTCCATGGCGCCGATGCGGGCCCCGGCTTCGGCTGCCTGGGCCAGCTGTGCCTGCAGCACGTCGGCGAAGGCGGTGGTGTGCTGCGCGGTCACGCTCTGACCGGGCCAGCGGTTCACCAGGGTGCCGAACAGGGCTGCCGGGGCCCCGCAGTGTCCGGCCAGGTGTTCGAGCAGATGGGTGGTGGTGGTCTTGCCGTTGGTGCCGGTCACGCCGATCAGGCGCAGGCGCTGACTCGGGTCCTGCCAGAAGGCCGCCGCCAGCAATCCTGCCCAGCGGGCCACCGGTTCGCCCACCACCAGCACCGCGTCGCCTTCAGCGGGGGGCTGAGCCTGGGCCGCGGCCGAGCCGATCACGGCGCAGCAGGCGCCTGCGGCCAGGGCCTGTGGCCAGAACACGCCTCCATCAACGGCGCTGCCCGGCAGGCCGATGAACAGGGTGCCCGGGCCCACCCGGCGCGAGTCGCAGCTGACGCCGCTCACCTCGGCATTGGCCAGGGCAGGCGGCACCGCCAGGCCGGTCTCACGCAGGAGGGGATGCAGCCGTTGGGTCATGGGAGCCGGCAGCTCGTGCAGCCAGCCCGTTCTAGGCGGATGTGGCCAGGAAAGCGTCGCCGCCGGTACCAGTTCCGTGAGCCTCAGATCACGCCCTTGTCCTGCAGCCAGCGCCGCAGGGCCTCCGGGCTGAGCCGTGGCGACACCCGCGGCAGCTCCCGCCCGTCCGCCAGCAGCACCGGCACCTCAAGGCCATAGCGGGCCTGCAGGGCCGGCTCGGCGTCCACATCGCGCAGCTCCAGCGGCAGCTTCAGCTGGCGCAGCTTCTGCTCCAGGCCTTCGCAAAGGCAGCAGCCCCGGCGGGTGAGCAGCAGCAGCGGGGCGGCGGATGGACTGGGCGAAGGTTCGGTCATGGCGGAGGGAGCGCTCAATCGGGTACTGGGTCGCAGCCGCAGGGGGTGAAGGGGTGACAGCGCAGCAGCCGACGCGCCGTGAGCCAGCTGCCGCGCCAGGGGCCATGGCGTTCGATCGCCTCCAGGCCATAGGCGCTGCAGCTGGGAATGAAGCGGCAGCGGGGTGGCCCCAGCAGGGGGGAGATCCAGCGGCGGTAGAGCTGGATCAGGGCCAGCAGCAGGGCCTGCAGGGGGTGATTGAGCAGGCGTTGCATGGGGGCTCGGTCGGATCGAGGGGGTCGAATGGGTGTGGCGGAGAAGCCCGGAACCCCCTGGCTCAGGCATGCAGATAGAATGGCCGGCTGGCGCGTCGTGGCTGCGTCTCCTTGGTGATCACACCGTGATGGCCATGGTGACAGCCCGCTCCCGCCTGGATCAACCTGAACCCGTTTCCCCATGTCTCGCTACCGCGGCCCTCGTCTGAGGATCACGCGGCGCTTGGGAGACCTTCCCGGTCTCACCCGTAAGTCCGCCAAGCGGTCTTATCCCCCCGGTCAGCACGGCCAAGCCCGTCGCAAGCGCTCCGAATACGCCATCCGCCTCGAAGAGAAGCAGAAGCTTCGCTTCAACTACGGCATCTCCGAGCGACAGCTCGTGCGCTACGTGAAGAAAGCGCGCGCCCAGGAGGGTTCCACCGGAACCAACCTGCTGAAGCTGCTCGAGAACCGTCTCGACAATGTGTGCTTCCGCCTCGGCTTCGGCCCCACCGTGCCCGGTGCCCGTCAGCTGGTGAACCATGGCCACGTGACCGTGAACGGTCGCGTCGTGGACATCCCCAGCTACCAGTGCAAGGCCGGTGACGTCATCGCCATCCGCGAGCGCAAGCAGAGCAAGAAGCTGGCTGAAGGCAACCTGGAGTTCCCGGGTCTGGCCAACATCCCGCCCCACCTCGAGCTCGACAAGAACAAGCTGGTCGCCAAGGTGATCAGCAAGTGCGAGCGTGAGTGGGTCGCCCTTGAGATCAACGAACTGCTGGTGGTCGAGTTCTACTCCCGCAAGGTCTGATCAGACAACCCAGATTGCAACCAGCGAACTGCGCGTTATCATGCCCCTGGAAAACCAGGGGCTTTTTTGTGGCCGTAGTGAGGTGATGGGGATGGCAGCAATTGAAGGAAAGGAAGTGGCGCTATTCCCAACCCGGGTTTGGTTGTTTCAGCCCGACGAAAAATTGAATACATCTCTTGATCGGATTCAGGATCTTCTACTCATATGGCTGGCAGAGGAGAAGTTGGATCCGCAATCCTGGCGTTCAGCCCGTGGCTGTTGGCGCCTGGAGAACGCCCATCTCAAGCCAGAGCTCAAAGAAATCACTGAACATCTTAAAATCATTATTAAAAAGGTGTGCCAAGCCTGCGGCATCAGCTCGGACAGGCGTGAGTTTGGCTCCTGGATTGATGTCATGGACACGTGGGGCAGTCACGTGTGTCATCACCATGCCCCCAATGTGCTCAGTGGCGTTTTTTATATCGCCAAGCCTGAGGGGGCCGGCAACCTCATCCTGAGAGATCCTCGCCCAGCCAGGTCATGGCATGAGCCCAGTGCCCAGGCTCTCGAGATACCGGTAGAAGCGGCGCCAGGCAGCACCATCATCTTTCCAGCATGGCTAGAACATTATGTCGAAGCAAGTGCTGGCAATGAGGGGAGAATCGCGTTGTCGTTCAATGTTGGAGCAGAGCTGAAGTAGCTCCACCCTTCATTTTGGTTATCGTGAACTCAGGCATGCCCTGCGCTCAGGCAGCATCAGTAAGTCAACCAACTTAGGACCGTTGGGGCCTGCTTGTGAGGCCAGAACCACGATTGAAGCTAACGCCTGTCCGCTATAGCGAGTCTGATAAGCATTAAGAAGACAGTTGCAGAAGGCCGGCTTATTGGCTGGGGTACTGCCTTGGGACGTCAAGCAGCCCTGGGTAAAGCCCTTGCCGAACTGTGCCTTCAGTTCGGCATCTGACGGTTGCTGTGGGGTGGCAGGGGCACTGGGCAAACTCGGGACCTGAGCCTGAACCTGTGCCTGTGCGGGCCAAGCGGCAGAGATGAGCCCCAACAGAACGGCAACTCGACAGACCCGGCCAAACGAATGGGTTTTGTTAAAGAAGCTCATTTCAGAGTGCAGCGGAGAGGATGCGGTTCCCCAGTTCAACCAGCCCAAGCTTAGCGAGACTCAGGTACTCTTCCTGTTGTCCAACGATCTGTTGGTCCATCAGGTAAACCGCCAGCAGACGCTTCGCCTCCGGATTGAGCGTGGCAGTGTTGACCTGCGTGCCATTGACAAAGACAGTCTCAGGCAACTGCGAAGCCTGAGCATCCCAGTCAAAGCCGTTGGTATTGAGAACCAAACGCGAATTCACGCTAAGCTCCGAAAGAGCCAATATAAGCCCAAGTCAAGCCAAGTGCAAGAACACGAAATGCCAGACCCCATCACACCCGCTCAGAACGAACCATATAGCGCAGGCCAGCAAGATGCAGCGAAGTCCGGCACGCCTGAATTCACAAAGGATTGGTTCATTCAGACGGGCATGCGCAATCTGCAAATACTGCTGCCGGAATTGAAGCCCGTTCGGGCTCTGGAAATAGGATGTTTTGAGGGACAG
>RFPK01000184.1 GCA_009926195.1 Synechococcaceae bacterium WB4_1_0192
CGTCTCCCAGACGCCGATGGCCGTGCGCTGGCGCAGGCTGATGGCGGTGGTTGCAGCGCCTGTGGCCGGCGGGGTGGGTGCGCCTTCGCCCGCCGGCCACAGGCGCTGCAACCACCGCCATCAGCCTGCGCCAGCGCACGGCCATCGGCGTCTGGGAGACGATTCAGGACCGCCTGGTGGCCGCGGCCAGGACCGGCCTGAGCAACAGCAGTGGACAGCTGCTGGCCCTGGAGGGTCTGAGCGCGGAGCATCGCCGCGATCTGCTGCTGGCCCTGATCAGCCAGCTCGACTTGCTCCTCACCCGCCTGCGCTTCGATCAACTGCGCGGCGAGGCCCTGGAGCAGCGCTGGCTGGAGCTGCAGCCGGACATCCGCCGGCTGTCACTGCGGGAGATGGCCGGCGACTATGTGAGGCTGCCTCAGCAGGGAAGCCTGCTGCCGGTGGCGGACAGCCTGATCGGCATCAGCGACCTCAGCCGCCAGGACCCGGACCTGCCCCCGGCCCTGCCGATGCTGGCGGCCCTGGTCCAAGCCCAGCCACTGCTCGTCGAGGGTCGGCTGCTGGCACCGGATGAACCCCAGGCGCTGCTGCACCTGGAGGCCCTGATCAGCAACTGGCTGATCCGCAGCGCCGAGCAGATCAGCGCCGAGGTTCTGGCCTGCTGCAGCAACTGGCCGGAACTGCGTCGCTACCTGCTGAGCCCGGAGCTGCTGGCCACCCGTAACCTCGAGCGCCTGCGCAACCAACTGAACACCCAGCAGCGCTGGGGCAGCTGGTTCGAACGACCGGTGCAGCTCTACGAAAGCCAACGGCTGCTGTACGGACTGCGTGACGGGGCGATCGTGCCCCTGCCACTCACCGAACCCCGCGATGCCGAACTGCGGCAGCTCGGCTGGCCGCAACAGCTGGTCACGCTGCTCCTGGAAGCCCGTGATGCCCTGGGCCCACAGCTGCGGGTTCTGCTCAGGACGGTCGGCGATCTGCTGGTGGTGGTGCTCACCTCGGTGATCGGGCGCGCCATCGGCCTGGTGGGACGCGGCATCCTGCAGGGGATGGGTCGGAGCATCGGCAGGCCCTAGATCGGCAGACCCCGACCGACGGTGGCGCGGGGCCAGCATTCACAATGGCGCTTCCGCCCCGTTCCCTCTCCGATGCCCGGATTCCTGGCCCGGCTGCCACAGCGTCTGGCCGCGCTGGCCCTCAGCCTGCTGGCGGCTTTCACGGTGCTGAGCAGCTCGGTGCCTGCCGCCGAAGCCGCCCGGGACACCAACAGCTACGACGGCAACATCTACGCCCTCTACGCCGGCAACGGCTCGCTGGTGCCTCCCCGCAGCACCCTGGCCCAGGCGATGGCGGAGCACCGGCCAATCGTGCTTGGGTTCTTCCTTGACGACAGCGCCGCCAGCAAGCAGTACGCCGTGGTGTTCAACGAGCTGCAGCGCCTCTGGGGACGCACGGCGGAGCTGATCCTGCTGCCCACCGACCCGCTGCAGAATCGCAAGGGTGAGGGCCCGGGCGATCCGGCCGCAACTTCCCCTTCGGGCAGCGCATGCCCGGTGCGATCGTGCGGGCCTTCGGGCAGCTCAAGGCCGCCTGCGCGGAAGCCAACCGCGACCTGGGCAAGCTCGATGCCGAGCTGTGCGCAGCGATCGTGGCGGCGGCGGAGCAGGTGGCCGCCGGCGCCCTGGACCCCGAGTTCCCGCTGAAGGTGTGGCAGACGGGCTCCGGCACCCAGAGCAACATGAATGCCAACGAGGTGATCGCCAACCGGGCGATCGAAGCCCTCGGCGGCGTGCTCGGCAGCAAGAGCCCGGTGCACCCCAACGACCATGTCAACCTCAGCCAGTCGAGCAACGACACCTTCCCGGCGGCGATGCACATCGCCGTGGTGCTCGAGCTGGAGCAGACCCTGCTGCCGGCGGTGGAGCAGCTGGCGGCCGCACTGCAGGCCAAGGCCACCAGCTACGCCGACCTGATCAAGATCGGCCGCACCCACCTGCAGGACGCGGTGCCCCTCAGCCTCGGCCAGGAGTTCAGTGGCTATGTGGCCCAGCTGCAGCTGGCGCTGGAGGCGATCCGGCTCAGCCTGCCGCGGCTGCGGGAGCTGGCGATCGGTGGTACCGCCGTGGGCACCGGACTCAATGCCCCCCAGGGCTTCGGGGAGGCCGTGGCGGCACGCCTGAGCGAGCGCCTGAGCACGGCCTTCAGCAGCGCCCCCAACAAGTTCCAGGCCCTGGCCGGCCATGAGGCCCTGGCCGCCGCCCACGGCGCCCTGACGGTGCTGGCGGGTTCACTGATGAAGATCGCCAACGACATCCGCTGGCTCGGCAGCGGCCCCCGCTGCGGCCTGGGCGAACTGGTGCTGCCGGAGAACGAACCGGGCTCCTCGATCATGCCGGGCAAGGTGAACCCCACCCAGTGCGAAAGCCTGACGATGGTGGCGGTGCAGGTGATGGGGAACAACACCGCCGTGCAACTGGCCGCCAGCCAGGGCAATTTCGAGCTGAACGTGTTCAAGCCCCTGATCGCCCACAACGTGCTGGAGAGCATCGAACTGCTGGCCGGCGCCTGCGCCAGCTTCCGCGAGCACTGCATCGAAGGCCTCAAGGCCGATGTGCAGCGCATCGAGCGCCTGCTCAGCCAGAGCCTGATGCTGGTGACCGCCCTCACCCCGGCCATCGGCTACGACCGCGCCTGTGCCATCGCCAAGCACGCCCATCACCACGGCCTGAGCCTGAAGGAAGCGGCACTGGTGCTGGGCGAAATCAGCGCCGAAGACTTCGACCACTGGGTGCGGCCGGAGCGGATGGTCTGAGCGGATGGTCCGAGCGCGAGCCAGGGCACTGCTGGCTCTGGTCCTGGATCATCAGCCTCCACAGGGGCCTCGACCATGGCCGCAACAGTGGCCCGACCTACGCTCCCGCAGAACGCAACCCACTGGCCTTGCACCCCCTGCTCGCTGTTCTGCTGATCACAGCCCTGGTCTTCGGGCTGGCCCTGCTCTGGCTGGAGGGCCGCCACCGGCTGCGGCCGGCCTCACCGTTGCAGCTGCGCACCGATGGCTGGAAGGTGCAGCGTCTCAGCGATCAGGAACTGACCGTCAGCGGCACGGTCACGATCAGCAACCCGCACCGCCGCATGGAGGTGTTCGTGCCGGAGATCACGCTCAAGCCCACCCTGCTGGGTCGTGGCGATCTCAGCGGCGTGACGGTCGAAAGCCGCATCACACCCCAGCACCCTGACGAGCAGGCTCGGGCCGATGGGTACTGGTTCGCTTACATCGTCAAGGGCCACAAGCACACCCAGGCGCAGATCAACCTGCGCATCCGCGTGCCCGACGGCAGCGACCTGCGCGCTCTGCTTGACACCCTCTGGCTGGAGATCCTCTGGGTGAACTACGGCCCGTTCGGGCGCCTGCAGCGCCGTGATGGCGTGCTGATCCCGCTGCGCCGCCCCGCCCCCGCCAGCCCGAGCACGGCCCGGTGGCGCGGCGGAGACCGCTGCGCGGTGCTGCCGATTCGCACCCACCTGCTCGGCACCCTCGACGATCCGGCCGAGGTGCTGCGCCACTACGCCGGCGCGATGCTGCAGCCCGGTGACATCCTCACCATCGGTGAAACGCCCCTGGCGGTGATGCAGGGCCGCTATCACCACCCGGCCATGGTCGAGCCGTCCTGCCTGGCGCGACTGCTCTGCCGCGTGTTCCACCCCACCAGCTCCCTGGCGAGCGCCTGCGGTCTGCAGACCCTGATCGACGATGTCGGACCGGCCAGGGTGCTCTGCGCCTGGCTGGTGGGCACCGCCCTCAAGGCCGTAGGCCTGAAGGGCTGGTTCTACCGGCTGGCCGGCGAGCAGGCTCGCCTGATCGACGACATCACCGGCACCACCCCCCCCTACGACCAGACGATCGTCCTGGGTCCTGCCGAACCCGAGGCGGTGTGCCGGCAGCTGGCCAACGAACTGGGGGTCGCGGTGGCCGTGGTGGATGTGAACGATCTCGGGCGGGTCAAGGTGCTGGCCGCCAGCCCCGCGGCCCACGCGTGGGCCCATGGTCGGGCCGATCGGTGCACCAGCCACGAGCATCCGGCCGCCACCGGCGACGACGACTCGGGTTGCGCCGTCGTCCTCTTCGCCTCGAGTTTGGAAATACCCGCCGAGCCGGATGCCCTCACCCGCCAGGCCCTCCACACGCTCACCGAGGGCAATTGCCCGCTCTACG
>RFPK01000185.1 GCA_009926195.1 Synechococcaceae bacterium WB4_1_0192
CGCCCTGATCCGCGCCGCCGAGAACGGCAAGCAGGTGATGGCGCTGGTGGAACTCAAGGCCCGCTTCGATGAGGACAACAACATCCAGTGGGCCCGCCAGCTCGAGCGCTCGGGCGTGCATGTGGTGTATGGCGTGATCGGCCTCAAGACCCACACCAAGATCACCCTGGTGGTGCGCAAGGAGAAGGAGCGACTGCGCAGCTACTGCCATATCGCCACCGGCAATTACAATTCACGCACCGCTCAGCTCTACACCGACCTCGGTTTGCTGTCGGCACGGCCGGAACTGGGGCAGGATCTGGCGGAGCTGTTCAACTTCCTCACCGGCTTCTCCAAGCAGCAGAACTTCCGCAAGCTGCTGGTGGCGCCGGTGAGCCTGCGGCGACGCATGCAGGAGCTGATCCAGCGCGAAACCGAGCACGCCCGCGCCGGTCGCCCCGCGGCGATCAAGGCCAAGATGAACGCCCTGGTCGACCCCACGATCATCGCCCTGCTGTACGAGGCCTCCCAGGCCGGTGTGCAGATCGACCTGGTGGTGCGCGGCATGTGCAGCCTCAGGCCTGGCCTGGCCGGAGTGAGCGAAACGATCCGGGTGAGCAGCGTGATCGGCCGCTTCCTTGAACACTCACGCCTGTTCTGGTTCGCCAACGGTGGTGCGGATGAGATGTATATCGGCAGCGCCGACTGGATGGGTCGCAACCTCGATCGACGGGTCGAGGCGGTGGTGCCGATCGAAGACGCCAACCTGCACGCTCGCCTGCTACGCCTGATCGATCTTTACCAGCAGGACAACTGCAGCGCCTGGGACATGCGCAGCGACGGCAGCTTCGAGCGGCGCATCCCGGTGGAGGAGAATCGGGCCGTGCAGGCATTACTGATGACGCATTGGCGCAGCGGTCTGCACGACCTGGCGGAGACAACAGCGTGACGACGACGGTGACGACGGTGACGACGGTGACAAAAGCGAAGAAAATCCGGCGGAAATGCTGCAGCAAGTCTTCCATTTCCAACCGGTGACAACTGTTCAGAAGTGCTATGTTCCGGCCAAATCAAATTGGGGCCGCGAGTCATGGGCTCACAGCCGTCTCGCACCAAATCTGAAGCCGACCCAAGGGGCGACGCGATCATGACCAAGCAGACCACGCGCTCGTCTTCGGCACGCCAGGGCGGCCGCCTCAGCGCCGACTCGATCGGCTGGTATCTCAGCAACATCGGCCGCGTGCCACTGCTCACCGCAGCCGAGGAGATCGAGCTGGCCCATCACGTCCAGCAGATGAAGCAGCTGCAGGAGCTGCCGGCCGAGCAGCTCACGCCGCGCCAGCGGCATCAGATCCGCATGGGAACCCGGGCCCGTGATCGGATGATGGCCGCCAACCTCCGTCTGGTGGTGAGTGTTGCCAAAAAGTATCAGAATCAGGGGCTGGAGTTACTCGACCTGGTGCAGGAAGGCGCGATCGGACTGGAGAGGGCCGTTGACAAATTTGACCCGGCCATGGGCTACAAGTTCTCCACCTACGCCTACTGGTGGATCCGCCAGGGCATGACGCGCGCGATCGACAACAGCGCACGCACAATCCGCCTGCCCATTCACGTGAGCGAGAAGCTCGCGAAGATGCGGCGCATCACCCGCGAGCTCTCGCACCGCTTCGGGCGTCAGCCAAATCGGCTGGAGATGGCTCACGCCATGGGCATGCAACCGGAGGAGCTGGAGGAACTGATCGCCCAGAGCGCCCCCTGCACCTCACTCGATGCCCACGCCCGCGGCGATGACGACCGCAGCACCCTGGGCGAGCTGATCGCCGATCCGAACAGCAACGAGTCGATCGATTCGATGGATCGCAACCTGCAGAAGGAACACCTCGGCGGCTGGCTCTCGCAGCTCAACGACCGCGAGCGCCGCATCATCGAGCTGCGCTTCGGCCTGGCGGGTGAGGAACCGCTGACGCTGGCGGAGATCGGCCGCAAGATCAACGTGTCCCGCGAACGGGTGCGACAGCTGGAGGCCAAGGCGATCCTCAAGCTGCGCCTGATGACGAACTACGAGCAGGCCGCCTGAGCTGCAGCACCTAGGGTCGGATCCGCCGCACTGCAGCGCTCTGCCGGGCCAGCCCTTCCTGCTCCACCAGCTCCTCGCCGTCGCCGTGGTGCTCACCTGGCTCGCCAGCGTTGTGGCGACCGCCCTGCTGGTGCGCCGTCTGCGGCCCGAGCAGCGCGAATGGAGCCGCAAGGTGGTGCACATCGGCACCGGCCCGGTGATCCTGCTGGCCTGGTGGCTGCAGATCGACCGCTGGGTGGCCCTGCCGGCAGCGGCCCTGGTGACCGTGGCCACCGCCCTGAACCACCGCCTGCGCGTCCTGCCGGCCGTGGAGGATGTCGGCCGCCACAGCTACGGCACCGTCGCCTACGGGGCCTCAATCACCGCCCTTCTGGCGCTCTACTGGCCCCAGCAGCCCTTGCCGGTGGCGGCGGGGATCCTGGTGATGGCCGGCGGCGATGGACTGGCCGGGCTGGTGGGGCCAGCCGTGCCGTCGCCGCGTTGGCGCCTGCTGGGCCAGGGCAAATCCCTGGCGGGCACGGCCTGCATGGCCCTCACCAGCCTGGTGGTGCTGCTGGCCCTCACCGGCCTGGCCGCCGGCAGCGGCCTGGCCGCACCGGGCCTCGGTGCACTGCTGCTGATCGCCATCGCCGCCACGGCCCTGGAGCAGCTGAGCGGCTACGGCATCGACAACCTGACGGTGCCTCTGGCCACGGCCCTGCTCTGGCAGCTGCTCACGCCCTGAGCAGGGCCTCGCAGCGGCGCTCCCAGTCGCGCTGGGTGCCAAGACCGGCCACCACCCGCCAATCGCGGGGCTCCTGCCGCAGGCGCAGCTGCCACTGATGGATCGCCTCAGCCCGCTCGAGCCAGCCATCGAGCACCGTGCGCTGGATCAACTCCAGATCCCAGCTGCGCTGACGGGCCGCATCAACGGCCCAGCCGAGCAGGTCATCGAGCTGGAACGGGCGGAAGCCGGCGAAGGCCGGCCCCTGCACCGCCTGACTGCTCTGCTCGAGGTGAAACAGCTGCAGGGGGTCGCTCACCCCGCAGAACTGCAGCAGATAGGCCATGGCGTCAGCCCCCTGATTGCCTCTGAGCAGACCCTATGCAGATCCGGGCAAGAGGTTGTCCAGGGCAAACAGTTTGTTGAGGTTGTGATGATCTGGCACTCACAGATCATGAGTGCCAGATTGCAGCAACAACCGCTCAGACGCCCGCCAGCAGAGCGGTTTGCCCCTCCGCCATGGCCGCAGCCAGCTGGGAGAGCAGCTCACGGGTGCTGCTCAGATCAATGCAGGCATCGGTGATGCTCTGGCCGTAGGTGAGCGCCTTCACATCCAGCTGCGACAGGTCGTTGGGGATCTTCTGACTGCCGGCCACCAGGTGGCTCTCGATCATCACGCCCATCACGTGGCGGGAACCGCTGCGCAACTGCTCCGCCACCTGGGCGGCCACCTCACCCTGGCGGCGGTAGTCCTTGTTGGAGTTGCCGTGGCTGCAATCCACCATCACCCGGGCCGGCAGCCCCTCCTTGGCCAGTGCAGCCGCAGCCGCCTCGATCGCTTCAGCGTGGTAGTTGGTGCCCTGCTTGCCGCCGCGGAGCACCAGATGGCCATCGGGGTTGCCGGTGGTGGTCACGATCGCGGCATTGCCGTTCTTGTTGATGCCCAGGAAATGGTGCGAGCGGGCGGCGGCCTCCATGGCGTTGATCGCCGTGATGGCGCTGCCATCGGTGCCGTTCTTGAAGCCGATCGGCATCGACAGACCGGAGGCCATCTCGCGGTGGGTCTGGCTTTCGGTGGTGCGGGCGCCGATGGCGGTCCAGCTGATCAGATCGGCGATGTATTGCGGCACCACCGGATCGAGCAGCTCGGTGGCAGCCGGCAGGCCCATCTCGGCCAGATGCAGCAGCAGGCCGCGGGCCAGCTTCAGGCCGGTGTTGATGTCGTAGCTGCCATCGAGGTGGGGATCGTTGATCAGGCCCTTCCAGCCCACGGTGGTGCGCGGCTTCTCGAAATAGACGCGCATCACCACCTCCAGCTGATCGCGGTGGCGGTGGTGCTCCTCGGCGATGGCGGCGGCATATTCGCGAGCGGCGGCCACGTCGTGCACCGAGCAGGGGCCAACGATCACCAGCAGCCGTGGATCATCGCCGCGCAGGATCGCCTTGATCCGCTCGC
>RFPK01000186.1 GCA_009926195.1 Synechococcaceae bacterium WB4_1_0192
GCAGGGCGGCCAGGCGCCGCTGCAGCCAGGCTCCTTCCCCAGCCACCCAGGCCTGCACGCGGGCGCACCAGCGGCCGTAGGCGCGGTGATCGCCGAGCAGCTGCACACCGGCGGCGGCGGCGATGCCGTTCACGGGCCAGGGGTCGCGCCAGCGGCTCCAGCGCGCCAGGCGGGCCGGATCGCCGAGGGCATAACCGAGGCGCAGGCCGGCGATGGCGAACAGCTTGGTGAGGCTGCGGATCACCACCAGATTGGGGTGATCGGCCAGCAGCGGCAGCAACGACTGGGCCTCGCCACCGGGCACCAGCGGCAGGAATGCCTCATCCACGATCACCAGGGCGTGGCGCGCCAGCAGCGGCTCCAGGCTGGCGCGGCTCCAGAGCTGGCCGGTGGGGTTGTGGGGGTTGGTGATCCACAGCACCGGCGCCCGGACGGCCGCCAAGGGCCAGGGGCTGGGACCCGCGTCGGTCCAGTCCAGCGGCAGCGGTGCCGCCACGCTGGCGCCATCCCAGCAGGCCAGGGCGCGGCCGTAATCCGCGAAGCCGGGGGATGGCAGGGCGCTGGGACCGAGGGCGGCGGCATCGCGCGCCACCCAGGTGAACAGCTCGGCGGCGCCGTTGCCCGGCAGCACCCAGGCCGGATCGAGACCATGCACGGCGGCGATGGCGGCGCGGAGGTCGCTGTAGTCGCGATCGGGGTAGGGACGCCAGGCGGCCTGGCGCAGGGCGCGGCGCAGACCGGCCGGTGGCGCCAGCGGCACCAGCGAGGCGCTGGCATCGAGCAGCTGGCCGGGCCGGCAGCCGAGGCGCCGGGCGACGGCGGCCGCATTGCCGCCATGGCGATCGGGGCTGAGGCTGCCGGCGGCGCTCACGGAGGGGAACCAACTGCCCCCAGCCTGCAGCGCGGCGGCACCAACCGCGCCAGAGTGCCCCACCATCAGGCCAACCGCCCCAGGCGCACCATGCCCAAACCGCTCGCCGCCACCCGGCTGGCCCCCCTGGCCCTGGGGCTGCTGCTGGCGGTGCTGCCCGGTGCGGCGCAGGCGGCCGATGGGGAGCAGGTGCTGCGGCTGCTGGAGCAGCGCCGCTGTGAGGGCTGCCGGCTGCAGGATGCCGATCTGGTGCAGGCGGATCTGCGCGATGCCCGGCTGAGCAACGCCCAGCTGCAGCGGGCGAATCTGAGCGGCTCGCGGCTGGATGGGGCGGATCTGCGCGGCGCCGATCTGAGCTTCACCAGCCTGGCGGGGGCGTCGCTGCGCGGCGCCGACCTGCGCGGCAGCCTGCTGCTGGGCACCGATCTGCGCCAGGCGGATCTGAGCGGCGCCAGCCTGGATCCCGGCGCACTGAGCCGCAGCCACTGGCAGGGGGCGGTCGGCATCGCCAGCAGCGTGCACAGCTACGCGGAGCTGCACAACGCCGGCGTCAGCGCCGCACGGCTGGGCCGTTATCCACAGGCGGAAACGTTCTTCGGGGAGGCGATCCGCCGTCAGCCGGAGGCGGCGATCAGCTGGGTGGCGCGGGCGATCTGCCGGGCCGAACAGGGCCAGAACGCCCTGGCCGCGCAGGACTTCACCTACGCCGCCACGCTCTACCGCCGCCAGGGCGAAACCCGGGAGGCCGAACAGCTGGAGCAGGCAGCCCGCCAGCTGCAGGAGCCGGACAAGACCACCAGGGGCAACGGCATGGGCTCCGCGCTGCTGGGGGGCCTGCTCGGCGCCGTGCAGCTGCTGGGCCCCCTGGCCGGCAAGGCGCTGCTGCCGCTGGGGTTATGACCCGGAGCCTGCGGGCTCAGTTGGCCATGAAGCGCTGGGCATCGGCCGTGGCGGGCTGGTAGCCATAACCGTAGGTGCCGCCCTGCTGGTCGTCGACGATGCGGGGGGTGACCATGATCACCAGTTCACGCTTCTTGCGATTGTTCGAAGAATCACGGAAGAACTGACCGACGAAGGGAATGTCACCCAGAATCGGCCACTTGCGCACCGCCTGAATATCCTGATCGGAGATCACGCCGGTCAGGATCAAGGTCTGGCCATCGCGCACACGCACATCACCAGTATCAAGGGCTCGAACGGCGATGGTCTTGACCTCACCGCAGCCCTCGACTTTCACATTTGCGCCAGTGAGAGCCGTGATCGAGGGGGAGAGATTAAAGGTAACAAAACCGTTATCGTCGATACGCTTAACACGTGCGCCGAGAGTCAAACCAGCCGTCTGGAAGACAGGTTGACAAGTATTAGGAGCACCATTGGAACCCTGGTTCACCGTATAACTCGTAATCTCCTGAGCGCCCACGACAACAAAAGCTTCGTTGGCGAAGTTGCGCCCGACAGCACTACCCGGGGAGGTTACAGAGTTAATATTAAAACCGCCCGAGCCGCTGGACTGAGTAGTCGATGGAGCGGAAACGGAGGCCGAGCGAACGTTCTGCTCAGGATTATCGCTGAGAAAAAGCGTGGGAGAGGCAAGCGTTTTCGCACTAGCCGACGTAATAACGGCCTTGACAAGATCATAAAAATTATTTGGATTGTACGCCTGACTCGGGTTGACCGGAGCGGGGGGACTCAAGGGCAGAATAGCCGTACTAGAGGAAGAGACATAGGCGGGCTTGATCGGAGAAACACCTCCGGAAAGAGCATCAAACCCACTAGCATTCGGCGGCAGATAAGAACCAAACGCTCCGATTAACTGACCGCGATCACTGACGATAAAGTTGTTGCCATATCGAAACGCAAAAGAATTGGATATAGCGGCATCATTGTCAAGCGTGACGTCCAGAATCCGCACCGAAAGCGCCACCTGGCGCTGACGCAAGTCGATCTGGCGCAAATAGTTCTCCGCCACAGCAACCAACTGGGAATCGCCGATCAGGGTGATCGTCTGCAAACGCGAATCTGTGGTCCCGAGTAATCCCTTCAACGGACCAGCACCGCCACCATAGGTCTCGGTTGTTGTGATCCTCTGGGTCTGGGTCTGCTGCGTGGCTGCGCCACCGGCGATCTCATTGGCCTGCGGCATCCCCTGCGTCACCGCATTGGTAATCACCGTCACCTTGGTGATCGAGGCGCCGAGGCTGGCCAGATAATCTGCCGCCGAGCCAGCCGAAGCCTGATTCAGCCGATACACCTTTGAAACCTGCGGCCCGAAACCCTTGGCCAAAACATTGGGGCCCGCCAGGATCATTGACCCCTCACGCCGGGCCTGCAGGCCAGCCGCCAACAGCACACTATTCAGCGCCTTGGAGAAGCTCTCATTGCGAAAGGAGATCGTCACCGGGCGCAAAGAGAGCGCCTGAGCCGCGTTGGCTCCGGTTCCAGATCCTCCACCCGAGCCAGAGGCCGGTTCAGGATCCACATACACAAACCCATACCCACCGATCTGGGCAATCGCCATCAGCGCATCCCTGGCAGGGGCAGCTGCCGCCGGCGTTGCGCTGCTGCAGCCGCGGCTGCAGCGGTGGGGCCACGGCGGCCTGGGGCACGCTGCCGGGTTGGCGCAGATCCAGGCGGGCCGTCTGCTGGGTGGCCTGCGGTGCCGCCGGGAAGCTGATCACCAGATTCAGGCCGTCGGCACTCACCACCGGCCGAGCCAGGGGAACGCCCGGCAGCGGCGTCACCTCCAGCGCATAGCTGCTGCCGGAACCGCTGATGCTCACGCTCTGCAGCCCCGCCTCCGGCACCGAGATCCGCTGCGGGCCGTAACGCAGGCCATTCGGCTGCGGGATCGTCAGCTGCCCCTGCCAGCTGCCGCCGGCGTTGCGCTGCTGCAGCACCGGGCCGGGGCCGGTGCCCTGCACCACCACCTCCAGGGCGCCGCTGCTGCGCCGGATCGTCAACGCCAGGGAGCCGCCCTGAGGAGTCGCTGCCGCAGCGGCAGCGGGGGCCGGCGTCTGCGGAATCGACTGGGGCGCCGCCAGCAGCGGTGGTGCCAGGGCTGCTCCGATCAGCAGAGACGGAATCAGCTGACGGGAGAACAGCGGCACAGGCCCACGAGCATTGGCGCGGATGGTATCAGTCCTGTTCTCGGAATCAGGGTGTGGAGGCAGCCGGCGGCTCCTGGGTATAGAGCGCGAGCATGAGCTGCAGGGTGCTGAGGCCAGCCCCCGTCGGACTCGTATCGGCCTTCACGCTGAGATCGCTCTGCACCACCAGCAGCCGCAGCCGCTCCAGCCGGCGCAGAAAATCGCGCAGCTGATCGCCGCGGCCCCGGGCCACCAC
>RFPK01000187.1 GCA_009926195.1 Synechococcaceae bacterium WB4_1_0192
GGGGTGGGCATCGGGACGGTTCCGGTGGGCGTGGCGAAGAGAGAGGCGGCTGCTCAGGCGGTCGCAGCGGAGACGGCGGCCACCTCCTCCAGCAGGAACAGGCTGCACAGCTCCAGCCCGGCTGCGGTCATCGCCTCCTGGCCGCCCTCCTGGCGGTCGACGATCGTGACCACCCGCTCCACCGTGTAGCCCGCCTCCCGCAGCTGCCTCACGGCCTTGAGGGAGGAGCCGCCGGTGGTGACCACGTCCTCCAGCACGGTGATGCGGCTGCCCGGCTCCGGCAGGGGTCCCTCCAGCCAGGCGCCGGTGCCGTGGCCCTTGGCCTCCTTGCGCACGATCAGGGCATCCAGCGCCCGGCCGCTCAGGGCCGCGGCCTGGGCCACGCCGCTCACCAGCGGATCCGCGCCGAGGGTCAGGCCGGCCACGGCCGCAGCACCGGGTTCCACCAGCTCCAGCATCTGCGTGGCCAGCAGCGCCAGCCCTTCGCCGCTGAGGCTCACCGGCTTGCAGTTCACATAGTGGTTGCTCGTGCGACCCGAGGCCAGGGTGAAGCTGCCGTGGCGGTAAGCGCGCGCCGCCAGCAGCTCCAGCAGCCGGCGGCGGCGTTCGGCACTGGCCTCAGGCAGGTGCAGGGACTGGGTCATGCCTCTGGCGGATGCATCGTCAACTGTCTAGTTTGCGCACTGCCTTGGAATGAGGGAATGGCACGCCGTCGGCAGCTGATCGCACTGGCCGCTCTGGGCGGCGGCCTGCTGGACGCCACCACGGTGCAGGCCGGTCCGGTGGTCTGCACCACCAGCATCGAAGCCCCAGCCGGTTCCGGCCCCCTGGAGGTGACCCGCTGCGCTCCGGTGACCACGACGCCGGAGCTGATGCAGCGCCGCTTCTACAGCTACACCTCACCCTTCGCCCGGGGGGTGGATCTCACCCATCAGATCACCGATCTGTTCGGGATTGCCATGGGCGGCGGCGATGGCTCGCGGATGATGGGTTTCGGCTTCCCCGACCAGACCATCGTCTGGGACGGTTCGGCGCTGGAGAACACGTATCAGGTGCTGCTCGAACAGCAGAGCCGGCCCATGCCCTGGCGCACCGCGGATGTGAACAACGGGTTCTGTCAGGGCTTGCCGCCGGGTGGTTGCGGCGCACCGGCGGGCATGGATGGCGTCGTCGGCAGCTCCCCCGCCGTGCGCGGCCTGTGGTAAATCTCCGCCGCGCAGGATTGCCTGCGCCTGCGGGGGTCTAGCAATCTGGTGAATGCAGCGGACTCATAATCCGCCTTAGGCGAGTTCGATCCTCGCGACCCCCATCGGAAGCGCAATGCGACTCCTCGCCCCGGCTGCGCTGCTGGTTCTGCTGGCGTTCTTCGCGGCGGCAGAGTTTTCGTTGATCCGGCTGCGGCCCACGCGGGTGCAGCTGCTCGAGGCCGAAGGCTGCCCCGGTGCAGCAGCCGTGGCCCGGCTGCAGCGCCGCCTGCGCCGGGCCCTGGTGGCCACCCAGCTGGGGATGACCCTGGCCCTGATCGCCCTCGGCTGGAGTGGCCGCGACCTGGCGGAGCGCCTTGGGCACGATCTGGTTCCCCTGCGGCCCGTTCCGCAGCTCTGGCTCGACGCCGCTGTGTTCCTGCTGCTGGTGCTCGTGGCCACCCTGCTGGGTGGGCTGTTGCCCAAGGCCTGGGTGTTGCATCGCCCGGAGGCCACGGCCCTGCGGCTGGCGCCCCTGCTGGAGTCGCTCGGCGGCACCCTGGCACCGCTGCTGCTGCTGATCGAGCGGCTGGCCGATGGATTGCTGCGCCTGGTCGGTCTGCCCCGCCACTGGGATCAGCTGGTGCCCGCCCTCACGGCCGGCGAGCTCGAGACCCTGATCGAGTCCAACAGCGTCAGCGGTCTGATGCCGGATGAGCGCGACATGCTCGAAGGTCTGTTCTCCCTGCGCGATACCCAGGTGCGTGAGGTGATGGTGCCCCGCTCCGGCATGGTCACGCTGCCCCTGGATGTGCGCTTCGCCGAGCTGATGGAGGTGGTGCACGACACCCACCATGCCCGTTTCCCGGTGATCGGCAGCTCCCTTGATGATGTGCGTGGCCTGCTCGACCTGCGCCGCCTGGCCGAGCCGATCGCCCGGGGGCTGCTGCAGCGCGATTCGCCGCTGGCCCCCTACGTCACTCCGGTGATCACCGTTCAGGAGACCATGCCCCTGGCTGAGCTGTTGCCGGTGATCCGCGGCGGACAGCCGCTGGTGGTGGTGGTCGACGAGCACGGCGGCACCGAGGGACTGGTCACCATCGCGGACCTCACCAGCGAGATCGTCGGTGATGAGCAGGATCCCGACAATCCCGGCGATGACGATCTGCAGCAGGTGCAGGAGCACAGCTGGCTCGTGGCTGGTGATCTGGAGATCTACGAGCTGAACCGTGAACTCAGCCTGCAGCTGCCGGAATCGGACGAGCACCACACCCTGGCCGGTTTCCTGCTGGAGCGCCTGCAGCACATTCCCGCCCCCGGAGAGAGCCTGCGCTGGCGGGGAAACCAGTTCCAGATCATGGCCATGGATGGCCCGCGCATCGATCGCGTCGAGATCACCCGTCGCTCCGTTGAGCCCCCTGCCGAGGCCCCGCCGGCCACCGACAACCCCTGAGCGCGGCAGGAGTGCATCGCCATCACTGATAATTGCGCAGCCTTGCTGCCAACGCCATGAAGCCGGTCCGCGTTGGAGTCATCGGCATCGGCAACATGGGCTGGCACCATGCCCGGGTGCTCAGCCTGCTGCGCGATGCCGAGCTGGTGGGTGTCGCCGATCCCGATCCTGAGCGTGGTCGCCTGGCGGTCGAGCAGTTCGGTTGTCGCTGGTTCCCCAGCTATGAGGAGATGCTCAGCGAGGTCGAGGCGGTCTGCATCGCCGTGCCGACCCTGCTGCACCACCGCGTCGGCATGGCCTGCTTCCAGGCCGGTGTGGACGTGCTGATCGAGAAACCGATCGCCGCCAGCCAGGAGGAGGCCGCCGAGCTCATTCAGGCCGCTGAGGCTGCCGGTCGGTTGCTGCAGGTCGGCCACATCGAGCGCTTCAACCCCGCCTTCCGCGAGCTGGTCAAGGTGGTGGCCAACGAGGAGGTCGTGGTGCTGGAGGCCCGCCGCCACAGTCCCAACCCCGATCGCGCCAATGACGTGTCGGTGGTGCTCGACCTGATGATCCACGACATCGACCTCGTGCTTGAGCTGGCCGGTGCGCCGGTGGTGCGCCTGGCGGCGGCCGGTGGTCGCAGTGCCGATGGTCCGATCGACTACGTGAACGCCACCCTCGGCTTCGCCAATGGTGTGGTGGCCAGCCTCACCGCCAGCAAGATGGCGCATCGCAAGATCCGCAGCCTCTCGGCCCATTGCCGCACGGCCCTGGTGGAAACCGATTTCCTCAACCGCAGCCTCCAGATCCACCGCCGCAGCCACCACTCGTTCAGCGCCGATCACGGGGAGCTGCTCTACCGCAACGATGGCTTCATCGAAGAGGTGAGCACCTCTCCGGTCGACCCCCTGGTGGCGGAGCTGGAGCACTTCCTGCAGTGTGTGCGAGGTCTGGAGAAGCCGGCGGTTGACGGTCCTCAGGCTTCCAGGGCGCTGCTGCTGGCTGATCTGATCGAGCAGTGCGTTGAGCAGCCCACCCTCTGCATGAGCCTGGCGGAGCCGATCTGATCGGCTCACCAGCTCCGACTCAGGCTGCCAGCGGCGTGGGCGCCGGCTCGTGCTGTCCTTCCGCCAATTCGCGCAGGGCCAACAGCTGCCAGCGGCGGCACTGGGCCGGTGAGGAGCGGTAGAAGCGGGCCCAGGCGTCCCCTTTGTGCTGGCTGTAGAGCTCCCGCGATTGCCCGGGATGCTGCTGTTCCCAGCCCACGCGCACCGCGTGGCCGATCACCACATCCAGCGCCAGGTCGTCGTTGAACTGCACCTGGGGATTGGACTCCACGAAGGCGATCAGGGTGAGCAGGGTTTCACTGCAGAGCTGCCGGTATTCGGGCGCCTCGATCTTGCTGAGCAGGTGTTCCACCAGGCTGGCGAAGTTGCGCTCGCCGGGGGTCTTCTCGCTCAGGAGCGGTGCGCTCTCCAGCCGGTTGCGCCGCTCCAGCTTGTCGCCGATCACCAGGCCGCGGCAGTGGTGCAGCAGATCCCAGATGCCGGG
>RFPK01000188.1 GCA_009926195.1 Synechococcaceae bacterium WB4_1_0192
CTGCAGCGATCAGGTGGTGGTGGTGGTTGATGCGGAGCGACCCGAGCAGCTGACGGTCCTGGGAGCCGCCGTGCGAGCGGTGACGGCGCCCACGGCCGCATCCAGCTCCGCCAGGCTGATCGACTGCACCGCCGCGGCCGGAATCCTGCCGCCGCTCTTGTGCTCCACCCAGGCAGGCAGATGGCTGCTGGGGTAGGCGAACAGGCCATCAGCCGCGAAGGGGGTGGTGTGTACGGGCTGACCGTGCAGCAGATGCACACCGTCCACCGTGGTGCGACCACCGGGCAGGAAGGCCGGCACCAGCAGCGTGGCGTCGAAGGGGCCGAGCTCGGCAGCGATCTGATCGACCTCCAGCGGAAAGTGGCCGCGCAGGGTGGAATCGCCACGGCAGACGATCAGCCAGCGATCGATCCAGCCTTCGGCCAGGGCCCGCTCCAGCTCCGGCCGCAGGGCGCGACAGATGGTGGCGACCCGTGCAGCGGCATCCGCCGGGGCCAGGGCGCGGGTGTTGGCCAGCAGAAACAACAGCGGCGAGGGATGACGCAGCCCGGCCGCCAGGCTGGGCGCATCCCAGCGCAACAGCAGCGGTGCGCTGTGCACCGTCTGGGATCCGGTGGGATCGTCGTCGATCACGACGACCTTGAGCCGCTCTGCCATGGGACCATCGTGCCGTGATCCGTCCCGACCCCAGCGAGCTGCAGGAGCTGGTGCACACGCTGCACCGGCAGGGAGCCCCCTGGCTGCCGGCGGGGCTGGGCAGCCGCCTGCACTGGGGCCCATCGGTGCAGACGGCCCCGACGGAAACGACGCCGCTGGTGCTGAGCACGGCGCGGCTCGACCGGCTGATTGAGCACTGCGCCGGTGATTTCACCGTGACGGTGCAGGCAGGCATGCCGCTGCAGCAGCTGCAGGCGGACCTGGCGCGCCAGCGGCAGTGGCTGGCGATCGACTGGCCCTGGGGCAGCGGCCCGACCGGTGAGAACAGCGGCAGCATCGGCGGCCTGGTGGCCCGGGGCCTGGCCGGTGGCCTGCGCCAGCGCTACCTCGGTGTGCGCGACCAGCTGATCGGCATCGGCATCGTGCGGGCCGATGGCACGGCCGCCCGCGCCGGCGGCAAGGTGGTGAAGAACGTGGCCGGCTACGACCTGATGCGGCTGTTCACGGGCAGCTGGGGCAGCCTCGGTCTGATCAGCGAGCTCACCCTGCGCACCTTCCCGCAACCGCCGCAGCGCAGCGGACTGCTGCTACAGGGCCCGCTACCCGCCCTGGAGGCGTTGCGCCGCCGCTGCCTGTCGGCACCGCTGATGCCCCAACGGCTCGACTGGTGGAGCGGGGCGCTCAACGGTGGAGCGGCAGATGGGGCCACCGCCCTGCTGCTGAGCCTGGTAAGCATCAGCGGCGAGGCGATTCGTGAGCAGCTGAGCGACCACCTCCAGGCCGCTGAAGCCGCCGGGCTGGAGGCGCAGCAGCTCGATGCCGACGCCCTGGCCGCGCTGGAGGCCCGTGGCCGGGGGGGAGAGGCGGACTGGCTGCTGCATCTGGGGGTCCTGCCCGCCCGGGGCGCAGAGCTGGTCAGCGATCCGGCCCTGAGTGGCATCCAGCTGAGCCTGGCGGCTGGCAGCGGTCAGGGACTGGCTTGGGCGTCGACAGCCACCCTGCCCACCCACCGGGTCGTGCAGCTGCGCCGCCGCTGCGAGGAGCTGGGCGGACAGCTCAACGTGCTGATGCAGCCGGCCGGCGCGGGGCTGCTCGCCTGGGGCGACGCACCGGCGCGGCCGCTGATCGAAGCGCTCAAACGTCAGTTCGACCCCCGGCAGCAACTGGCCCGGGGCCGGCTGCCGGGGGTGGCCGCTCAGGGCTCGCGCAGCAGGTAGCGGCAGGCCAGCTCCAGCTGCTGCTGCGGTGCCAGCTCCAGGGCCATCTCGCCGCGGCGGGCGGTCCAGGGCTCAAGGCAGACCATCAAGCGCGGCGGATCGGTCCAGACCACCGTGTGTGCAAAGGGCGGCTGGGCCTGCAACTCCACCGCCGCGCCAGTGGCATCGGTGATCAGGCGCGGGGCCTCCGGCCGATCCAGACGCAGATCCACCCCCTGGCCAAGGCGTTGCAGCTGCTCGGCCGTGGGCGCCATGGCGCCGCTGAGATGGTCGAACCCCTGGGGCGGCAGACCCTCAAGGCGAACGCCAGCAAGATCGGCCACGGCGAAATAGGGATGAAGACCGAAGGCAAAGGGCATCGACGCCCCCTGAGGGCCCGACCCGGCAGGGGCCTCATGGCGCACCAGGGCCCGGATCACCAGAGCGGCGGCTTCGAGCCGCACCTCCAGCACCAGGCGGAAGGCGAAGGGGAAGCTGGCACGGCTGACGTCGTCGTCGCGGAGCTCCAGGCGCACACCCTCGCCATCCGCCAGGGGTTCAAGCTGCCAGGGGCGATCCCGGGCAAAGCCGTGCTGCGGCAGCGTGAACGTGCCCTGGGGCAGCACCAGCCGGTTGTCCGGCAGGTTGCCGCAGACGGGGAACAGCACCGGGATGCCGCCGCGCACGCTCAGGGCCGGATCAGCAAAGCGCGCGGCATCGAAATAGAGACGCTCGACGCCGCCGCAGCGCCAGCCGCTGATCAGGCCACCGCGCTCGGGCACCAGCCGCAGCTGATCGCCGCTGGCGGCCTGGAAGCACCAGTGGGGGTAGGGATCAGCGAGAAACGTGAGCATCAGCGGGCCCAGAGGTTGTACTTGAGGATGCACCAGATGGCACGCACACCATCCTTCCAGCCGATTTTCTTACCCTCGTCGTAGGTGCGCCCGTAGTAGGAGATCCCCACCTCATAGATGCGGCAACGCAGGCGGGCAACCTTGGCGGTGATCTCGGGCTCGAAGCCGAATCGCTTTTCGCGGATCGTGATCGCCTGAATGATGTCCGTACGGAACGCCTTGTAGCAAGTTTCCATATCGGTGAGATTCAGATCCGTGAACATGTTGCTGAGCAGGGTGAGGAAACCATTGCCCAGCCGGTGCCAGAAGTAGACGACCCTGTGCGGCGCCGCCCCCTGGAAGCGGCTGCCAAAGACCACATCGGCCTTGCCGCTGACGATCGGACCGATAACCAGCGGGTACTCAGCCGGGTCGTATTCCAGATCGGCATCCTGCACGATGCAGATCTCACCACGGGCGGCGGCGAAACCGGTGGCCAGGGCCGCCCCCTTGCCGCGGTTACGCTCGTGCAGGAGCACGGTCAGATCGGTCGCCCGCAACCCCTGCAGCAGCTGGCGGGTTCCGTCGCTGGAGCCGTCATCGACGACGATGATCTGCTTGGACTCGACGGGAGAGGAACGCACCCGCTCAATCAAGTCGAGGATCGTGGCCGCCTCGTTGAAGCAGGGGATCACCACCGACAGCAGCGGACGGGCAGTGCTCGCGGTCATGCGCTGGACTGGACTGGGTGAGGCGCCCCACTCCAGCACGGCCGGGTGATCAGAACGGGCGGAACACCAGCAGCTTCTGGATCATGTAGGAGATCACCGCCAGCAGCGGCACCAGCAGCAGCGCCGCCAGGTTGCGCTGCACCCCCTGGGCCGCCAGGGCGGAGATCCCGGCCCAGTTGGCCCACCACAGCAGCAGCGCCAGCAGGGCGTAGCTGAAGGCCGATCGCTTGCGCAACCGCGGCACCCGGAACACGCGCTTGCCGTACAGGACAAAACCCAGACCGAGATTGAGAAGCTGGCTGCACAGGGTGGCCAACCCGGTGGCAACGACCAACAGCAAGCCCTGCAGCAGCAGGTTGGTGAGCAGCAGATTGAACACGCCGTAGGCCAGAAAACGCCGCTTGCGGCCGGTGGACGCGGGCATCACCTCAGAGCTGCGGAAGATCCTGCAACCACTCCAGCATCGCCCGGTTCACCTGATCGGGCACTTCATCGTGGGGGCAGTGGCCGGCCTCCAGCACCACCTCGGCGGTGTTGGCCGGAGCGTGGCGCTGGAAGGCGCCGCGACGGCCGGCGGCGTTGATCCAGGGGTCGCGGATGCCCCAGAGCAGCAGCAGCGGGGCCTGCAGCTGGGCGAACAGCTCATCGAGCGGCTGGCCCCGGGGAATGTCGAACACCGTGCGGAACACACCGAAGGCGCCAGGATCGCGGGACGGCCGCAGGATCGAGGCCACCAGCTCGTCGTCCACGTT
>RFPK01000189.1 GCA_009926195.1 Synechococcaceae bacterium WB4_1_0192
CCACTGGCACTGGCCTGGTTGTGCTCGTTTTGCTCGCGGGTCTGTCGCCGCGACTCAGGCGGCCGCCTCGCCGCCGCCGCCGAGCCCCGGCAGGGGTTCCTCCAGCTGCACCACCTCGCCGTTGAAGAAGTCCGCCAGGCGGCGGGCCCGCTCGTCGATCACGCCAGCCGTCATCGGTGCCGCAGCCGCCGGGGCCGACGCGGGGGTGTCCGAGGCTGGCCCGCTGCTGGCTGTGGGGTCGTGGCTGGGAGCTGTGCCGCGCTCAGTGATCAGCACTGGTTCAGCACTGGCTGTGCTGGTGGCTGCACCAGCGGCTGGCCTGGCGGTTGTCTGTTCGGGGTCCGGTGTCCGTGGACCGGTCGGCGCGCTCGTCGTCGCTGCCGCAGTCGGCGCCGGCGTCGTTGCCTGTGGTCCTGGTGCAGCCGTGACGGGCGCCCCAGCTGCGGCTGGTGCGGTCGCCGGCATCCCTATGCCTGTCTGTGCGCCGACGCCGCTGCCTCCGTGGCCCGCTTCAAGCACCACCTGGCGCGGGCTTCCCAGGGCCGTGGCCACGGCTTTCTCCAGCAGCGGCAGCCGGCCCTGCACCATGGCCATCCAGTTTCCGGCCACCTGGACCACAGCCCGATGTGTGTCCAGACGGGCCAGATGGGCCTGCTGGGAGAGCAGCATGCGCGTGGATGGCAGCTCCAGTCCCGCCAGGATCTGTTGCCAGAGTTCCCTCAGGTCGGGTCCGGCCCCGCTGCCCTCCGGTTGGGCAGCCGGTTCTGGCGACGCAGGCCGGTCCGATGCTGCTGATGGTGCAGAGACGGCCTCAGGGGCTGCCAGAGGGGCGCTGGGCCGCGGCACGGGCGGCGCTGGTACGGGCGGCGGTGGCGCCACCGCCTGGGGTACGGCGGCCTGGGGTGTGCCGGCCGGTGCCGCTGACACCGTTGCTGACACCGCCACTGCCGCCGGAGCTTCCGCCAGCAGACCGAGCAGCAGCACCTCCAGCCACAGCCGCGGCTGCACGCTCTGGCGCAGCTGCTGTTCGCTGCCCTTGAGCTGGGCCTGCCATTGCAGCAGGCGTGCCTTGCCGAGGCGGCGCGCCAAGGCCGGCAGTTCCGGACGGAACTGGGGGGAGAAGCCGGTCAGCTCCAGGCGGTCGGGAGCCACCCCGGCCAGCACCAGATCGCGCAGCAGGCCCGCCAGCCCCTGCAGCACCGCCGCCGGCTCCCGGCCTCGCTCCAGCAGGGTGCGGATCGCTTCGATCACCCCCAGCGGTTCGGAGGCGGCCAGGGCTGTTGCCAGTTGCAGCAGCTCCTGCTCCGGCACGGCCCCGAGCAGCTCCCAGACGGCCGCGGGTTCGATCGGTGCCGGCAGCAGGCTCAGCTGATCGAGCAGGCTTTCGGCATCGCGCAGACCCCCCTGGGCCCGCTGGGCCACCACGTGCAGTGCTTCCGCCGTGATCGGGATCTCCTCCTGAGCGGCGATCCAGCGCAGGTGCCCCTCCAGGGCCTCCAGCGGGATGCGGCGGAAGTCGAAGCGTTGGCAGCGGCTGAGGATCGTCGGCAGCACCCGCTGCGGGTCCGTGGTGGCCAGCACGAACACGACCCGCGGTGGCGGTTCCTCCAGCGTCTTCAGCAGGGCGTTGAAGGCCGCGGTGGAGAGCATGTGGCACTCGTCCACCACGTAGACCTTCCAGCGGGCCTGCACCGGCGCGAAGCGGGAGCGCTCGATCAGTTCGCGGATGTTGTCGACGCCGGTGTTCGAGGCGGCATCGATCTCGATCACATCGAGGGCGGTGCCGGCCGCGATCGCCGTGCACAGATCGCAGGAACCGCAGGGTTCCGGTGTGGGGCCGTCGCTGCTGAGGCAGTTGAGCGAGCGCGCCAGGATCCGGGCGCTGGAGGTCTTGCCGGTGCCGCGCGGGCCGCTGAACAGGTAGGCCGGGGCGATCCGGCCCGAGCGCAGGGCATTGCCGAGGGTGGCCGCGATCGCCTCCTGCCCCACCAGCTGATCCAGCCGCTGCGGGCGGTACTTGTGGTGGAGGGGCTGGTAGGCGGACCGCATGGCTGGAGGCTACTGGTCCCGGTTGGTCGGGGCTGTCGCCGGGGGCTCCACCACCGTCACGGTCACTGTGTTGGCCATTGTGTTGGCCGCGGTGGCCGCCGCGCCGGTACCTGGATTCAACAGCCGTTGCAGACGTCCCTCCAGCTCTTCCACTTCGCTGAGCTGATCGGCCAGGGTCTGAGCCGCCAGCCGCAGGGTCCGGAACTCAGTCGCGCCACGGCCATCCCCACGCTCACTGCCACCGCCCCTGGCTGCGTCACCCCAGCGCCGTTCGGCGCGGGTCAGTTGCTCCTCCAGCTGAGCCTGCAGGCGCAGGCGCAGGCCATCCAGCTGCTCCAGGCTGCGCAGGGCCAGCCGGCGGCTCTTCTCCAGTTGTCCGGGGCTGAGATTCAGGCCCTGGCGCAGCAGCATGCGGGCGCCACTGAGCACCGCCGCCGGCAGGAACTGGCCGAAGGCCAGGGCGCCGAGGCTGCCGGTGTGCAGCCAGTCCTCCACCTGGGCGCTGCGGTGCCGGCCGGTCTTGCACCAGTGGGCGAAGTGCTCGCAGTTGTTGAACAGCAGGTTGTAGCTCTGCTCCCCCAGCCGTCCCATCGCTCGCCGCAGCGTCACCCCGGCCGCCGAGCACTCCCCGGCCGGGTAGTCCACCACACGCACGGGCTGGTCGCGGCTGAACTCGGCCAGGGGGCTGCGCAGGATCGCCCGGCCTTCGAGGTAGTGGGCCACGGTGCCGTCGCCCAGGTCGATGCCGTGGTGCTGGTAGAGGCCGTGCTGACGCGGCACCTGCAGGTGATCGGCGGCGGCCATGGCGCGGATTGCCGGGAGGTCAGGCTCGCGTCAACGGATCTCAGCCGGCAAGGCCGGCCGGGGAGGGAATGCCGTCCGACCGTTGGATCCAAGCGGCGCAGGCTCTGGGCTGCTGCTCAGGCGGTTTCCTGCTGCTCCAGGTCCGCGAGGGCGCTGGGGTGCGGCAGCACCTTGGCCTGGGTGCGCTCCTCCACCAGCTCGCGGGTGATCGTGAAGGCCCGGGTGCCCTGATCGGAGGGCAGCTCGTACATCACATCGAGCATCAGTTCTTCGACGATGCCGCGCAGGGCGCGGGCGCCCGTCTTGCGGCGATGGGCTTCGATCGCGATTGCCTCGACCGCGCCAGGCTCGAACACCAGCCGCACGTCGTCCATGCTCAGCAGGGTCTGGAACTGCTTGACCAGGGCATCGCGCGGCTCGGTGAGGATCGCTTCCAGGGCGTGGCTGTCGAGCGGTTCGAGCACGGCGCTCACCGGCAGGCGGCCGATGAATTCCGGGATCAGGCCGTACTTCACCAGATCGTCCGGCTCCAGGTGGCGCAGCATCTGGGCGGCCTGCTGATCCTTGGCGCCGTGCCGGCTGCGGCTGCGACCGCCTTCGGGCATGAAGCCGATCGTGTTGCGCCCCATCCGCCGTTGCACCACGTCTTCCAGGCCCACGAAGGCCCCGCCGCAGATGAACAGGATCTGACTGGTGTCGATCTGGATGCAGTCCTGGTAGGGATGCTTGCGGCCGCCCTGGGGAGGCACGTTGGCGACGGTGCCCTCCAGCAGCTTCAGCAGCGCCTGCTGCACCCCCTCGCCTGAGACATCGCGGGTGATCGAGGGGTTCTCGCTCTTGCGGGCGATCTTGTCGATCTCATCGATGTAGATGATGCCGCGCTGGGCCTGCTCCACATCCAGATCCGCCTTCTGCAGCAGCCGCAGCAGGATGTTCTCCACGTCCTCACCCACGTAGCCCGCTTCGGTGAGGGTGGTGGCGTCGGCGACGGCGAAGGGCACGTCGAGCAGTTCGGCCAGGGTCTGGGCCAGCAGCGTCTTGCCGCAGCCGGTGGGACCGATCAGCAGGATGTTGCTCTTGTGCAGCCGCGTGGCGGTCTGGCTGGTCTCCCCCTTGCCGTCGCCCTGCCAGGCCAGGCGCTTGTAGTGGTTGTACACCGCCACGGCCAGCACCTTCTTGGCCTCCTCCTGGCCCACCACCTGCTGATCGAGGTGGGCCTTGATCTCCTTGGGTTTGGGGATCTGGGCGAGGGTGGGCGCCGGCTTGCTGGATTTCTTGGCGGCGGGCTTGCCCTTCGGTTCAGCCGCGTGGCGACC
>RFPK01000190.1 GCA_009926195.1 Synechococcaceae bacterium WB4_1_0192
GCCCGCAACGAGGGCGTGCTGGCCAGCCCCGAGGAGCTGCAGAACGACCCCTACGGCGAGGGCTGGCTGCTGTTGGTGCGCCCCAGCGATCCGGCCCAGCTGGATGCCCTGATGGACGCCGCCAGCTACGCCGCCCAGGTGGAGGGCCACTGAGGGCATGGGCGGAACCAACCCCGGCGGCCTGAGCCCCTTCGTGGCCCGCCACATCGGCCCGGGCGAGGCCGAACAGCGGCGCATGCTCAGCGATCTGGGCCTGAGCGATCTGGAGCAGCTGGTGGCCGAGGTGGTGCCGGCGGCGATCCTCCTGGAACCGGAGCAGGGCCTGGCGGACCTGCCGCCCGGCTGCGACGAGGCCGAAGCACTGGCGGAGCTGGGGGCGATCGCCGCAGGCAACACGGTGCTGCGCAGCCTGATCGGCCTCGGCTATCACGACTGCGTCACGCCGGCGCTACTGCAGCGCCATGTGTTCGAGAACCCGGCCTGGTACACGGCCTACACGCCCTATCAGGCGGAGATCAGCCAGGGGCGCCTGGAGGCCCTGCTGAATTTCCAGACCCTGATCAGCGAGCTCACCGGCCTGCCGATCGCCAACGCCTCGCTGCTGGATGAACCCACGGCGGCGGCCGAAGCGATGGCCCTGAGCCTCAACGCCCGCCGCGACGCCAACGCCAACCGCTACCTGGTGGATGCCCAGGTGCTGCCGCAGACCTGGGCGGTGCTGCAGACCCGCGCCGAACCGCTCGGCATCGAACTGGTGCGACTGGACCGGCACCAGGCGGCGACCTGGAGCGAACACCTCCACGATGCCTTCGGCCTGCTGCTGCAGCTGCCGGGCTGCGACGGTGCCCTCTGGGATCCGTCCGAGCAGATCGCCGCCGCCCGCGCCGCCGGCCTGATCGTGACCGCCGCCGTCGATCCACTGGCCCAGGTGCTGCTGGCCCCGGTGGGGCAGCTGGGTGTGGAGATCGCCGTGGGCAGCAGCCAGCGCTTCGGGGTTCCCCTCGGCGGCGGCGGCCCCCATGCCGCCTTCTTCGCCACCACCAGCGCCCACCAGCGCCGCATCCCCGGCCGCCTGGTGGGGCAGTCGCGCGATGCCGAAGGGAACCCGGCCCTGCGCCTGGCCCTGCAGACCCGCGAGCAGCACATCCGCCGCGACAAGGCCACCAGCAACATCTGCACCGCCCAGGTGCTGCTGGCAGTGATGGCCGGCTTCTACGCCGTGCACCATGGCCCCGAGGGGCTGACGGCCATCGCCCGGCGGGTGCTGCGGCTGCGCGAGCTGCTGCGGCGCGGCCTCGGGGCGATCGGCCTGGAGGCCGAAGCCGGCCCGGGCTTCGACAGCCTGCGGGTGGTGAGCTCCCTGGCACCGCAGCTGCTGACCCAGGCTGAGGCAGCCGGATTCAACCTGCGCGCCGAGACGGCTGCGGGCCCCTGTACGCCCGGCCCGGACGCCACAGCCCTGGCGATCAGCCTCGATGAACGCTCCAGCCTGAACGAGCTGGCGGCACTGCTGGCGGCACTCCAGACCCCACCGGGCGACGACGCGGCGGCTGCCGGCACGGCGCTCGCCGCGCGGCTGAGCGACCTGGAGCAGCAGCTCGACGCCGAACTGGAACGCGCCGGCGCCAGCGAGGCCCCGGAGCAGCTGCTCTGGGGCGAGGCGGTGCCCCAGCGGCGCGATCCCTGGCTGCAGCAGCCGGTGTTCCAGCGCCACCGCAGCGAGAGCGAGCTGCTGCGCTACATCCAGCGACTGGTGTCCCGCGACTTCTCGCTGGTGCACGGGATGATCCCGCTGGGCAGCTGCACGATGAAGCTCAATGCCGCCGCCGAGCTGGTGCCGGTGAGCTGGCCCGCCTTCGCCGGCCTGCACCCCTTCGCCCCCGCCTCCCAGCTGGGCGGCTACCGCCGCCTCTGCGACGACCTGGAGCGCTGGCTGGCGACGATCACCGGCTTCGCGGCGGTATCGCTACAGCCGAATGCCGGTTCCCAGGGGGAATACGCCGGCCTGCTGGTGATCCGCGCCTGGCATCACAGCCGCGGCGAAGGGCACCGCAAGGTCTGCCTGATCCCCACCAGCGCCCACGGCACCAACCCCGCCAGTGCCGTGATGGCCGGCTTCACGGTGGTGCCGGTGGCCTGCGACGGGCAGGGCAACATCGATCAGGCCGACCTGGCCGCCAAGGCCGAAGCCCACGCCAGCGACCTGGCGGCGCTGATGGTCACCTATCCCTCCACCCATGGGGTGTTTGAGCCGGGCATCCACGAGATCTGCGCGACCGTGCACCGCTGCGGCGGGCAGGTCTATCTCGATGGCGCCAACCTCACCGCCCAGGTGGGGCTGGCCAAACCGGGGCTCTATGGCGCCGATGTCTGCCATCTCAACCTGCACAAGACCTTCTGCATCCCCCACGGCGGCGGCGGCCCGGGGGTGGGACCGATCGCGGTGGCGGCGCACCTGGCGCCGTTCCTGCCGGGCCATCCCCTGGCGGCGGACTGCGGCGGCAGCGCCGCGATCGGCCCGGTGAGCGCGGCCCCCTGGGGCAGCGCCGGCATCCTGCCGATCAGCTGGATGTACATCCGCATGATGGGTGGCGCCGGCCTGCGCCGCGCCAGCGCCGTGGCCCTGCTGGCGGCCAACTGGCTGGCGGAGCGGCTGGATCGGCACTATCCGGTGCTGTTCCGGGGGGCGGCCGGCCGGGTGGCCCATGAATGCATCCTCGATCTACGGCCGCTGCGCCGCAGTGCTGGCCTGGAGGTCGACGACCTGGCCAAGCGCCTGATGGATTACGGCTTCCATGCCCCCACCGTCAGCTGGCCGGTGGCCGGCACCGTGATGGTGGAGCCCACCGAGAGCGAGGGGCTGGCGGAGCTGGAGCGCTTCTGTCAGGCGATGGAGGCGATCCGATCCGAGGTGGCAGCGATCGAGCAGGGTGCCTGCGATCCGCTCGAGAACCCACTCAAGCGGGCGCCCCACACCCTGGCGGCCGTGACCGACGACCGCTGGGATCGGCCCTACAGCCGTAGCGCAGCCGCCTTCCCGGCCGGGGAAACACAGCGGGCGGATAAGTTCTGGCCGGCGGTGGCGCGCATCGACAACGCCTACGGCGACCGCAACCTGGTGTGCACCTGCCCAACGGTGACGGAGCTGGCGACCCCGAGCAGCTGAACCGATCCCCCGGACCTGGATCTAGTATTTCTTCCACTAGACAAAAACTGCGGAATTTCTTCCTGCCGTTGCCCTTGCCTTTCCACCAGGATCTGCTGCAACTGCAGACACCGCTGCGCTGGTTCAGCCGATGACACCCGACGATCCGAACAGCATCACCAGGCCGATGGCGGCAGCACAGCTGCCGGGCCAGACCCTGCGGGTCGATGGCACCAACGTGGTGCGCGTGCCCTTCGGCGTGCGCCGGGCCCAGCGCACACGCCCGGCCCGGCCGGAGCGCTGGGCCACCGTCGTGCTGCCGTTCCAGACTGGCGGATCCACACCGCCACCCCCCCAGGCCGCCTGAACAGGCGCCAGGAAACCGGTTCAGTAGTGGGCGCCGCTGCGGCGCTGGTGCACGGCGGTGGTGGCAGAGGCATCCAGCAGGGAGCCCGCCTGCACCTGGGCGTAGAGCAGCCAGTGATCGCCGCATTCCATCCGCTGCTGCACGCGGCATTCCAACCAGGCCAGAGCCTCCGGCAGTAGCGGCAGACCGGCCGGACTCTGGTCCAGCTCCAACCCGGCGAAGCGATCGGCACCGGGGGCGAAGGGCTGCAGAAACTGCTTCATCGGGCCCGCCTCACGGCCGGCTGCCAACACGTTGAGGGCAAAGACGTCGCCCACGTGCAGCAGGGCCTCCACGGCGCGATCACGGGCAACGGCCACCGTGAGCCCAGGCGGGGAGAAGCTGGCCTGGCTCACCCAGCTGGCCACCATGGCGCCCGTGAGGGCAGGCCCCGCCTCCTGATCCGCACTGCCCTTACGGGTGGTGAGCACGCAGAGGGAGCCCACCACGCGGCCGAGGGCCTGCACGGCCGGGTTGGTGCGGCTGTCGTTCAGACCGCCACCGGCGGCGGCACCCGCCCGGCGCTGGGCGCGGCGCTGCTCACTCAGCAGTTGGCGCCCCAGGGCGGTGCCCGTTTCCTCGCAGGCC
>RFPK01000020.1 GCA_009926195.1 Synechococcaceae bacterium WB4_1_0192
ATCGAGATCGATCTCGATCAGATCACCGAGCCGATCCTGGCCTGCCCCAACGATCCCGACAACGTCAAGCTGCTGTCCGAGGAGGCCGGCAAACCGATCGATGAGGTCTTCATCGGCTCCTGCATGACCAACATCGGCCACTACCGCGCCGCCGCCACCGTGCTGGAAGGTCAGGGTGAGAACACGGCTCGCCTCTGGGTCTGCCCGCCGACGCGCATGGATGAGGAGATGCTGAAGCAGGAGGGCTACTACGCCATCTTCGAGAAGGCGGGCTCCCGCATGGAGATGCCGGGCTGCTCGCTGTGCATGGGCAACCAGGCCCGGGTCGAGGACAACACCACCGTGTTCTCCACCAGCACCCGCAACTTCAACAACCGCCTCGGCAACGGCGCCCAGGTGTATCTCGGCAGCGCCGAACTGGCCGCCGTCTGCGCCCAGCTGGGCCGCATCCCCACCAAGGACCAGTACCTGGCGATCGCCGCCGCCAAGATCAATCCGAAGGGGGCCGAGCTCTACCGCTACCTCAACTTCGATCAGATCGACGGCTTCGAGGACAGCGGCCGGGTGGTGAGTGCCGATGAGGAGGCGCGGGTTCTGGCGGGGGTTTGAGCCGATCAGCGCCGTGTTAAGGCGCTGAGGCGGGTCTGGCGCAGAAGCGAACGGCCGAAATACAGACCTGCCTTGTCCAGACCTGCAAACGGGCCATACAGGAACAGGCGGCCGGACAGAGAAGCCTGTTCCCGCAGGCCATCGATGTAAATCCACTCCATCGCCGCCGCCGGAGAAAGAAGCTGACAGTAGTGAAACCCTCGCGCAGCCGCGATCGGATAATCAAGCGGTGTTTTCATGACCGTTGCACTAATGGTGCAGACCCGCCGATCGCCCTTGGGTTGATAGCGGAAAAGGGGATAACTCCAGATCCAGAGAGGGCCCACGGCAGGCCTAACCGTATCTTCTTGCATGCACATTGGCTGACCAAGTGATGCATAACGATCTCGGCTCAAAGCATCGGCGTTCGCCAGGGTCCACGCGAATACCGCCTCGTTAATCGGCTGAGCGCGAGAGGGGCCGTCAGTGCTGGCAAATTGCGGATTAGAGACGCCGCCATGACTCCAGAAGGATTGACGAGAGTTCAACTTACAGCGCAGGGAAAAGGCTGCGATCGGGAAAAAGCCTGTATCCAGCAGCGTAAATACGCCATAAAGAGCCTGGGTCACACTGGTCACGGCCACGTGCGTGGACCGACCACTGACACCATCAGAGCTGATCTGAGGGACGTGAACAGGTGGCTTGGCGAATGGATTGAATGTGTAGCTGCGATGAAAGCTATCCAGAGCTGTGATTGTGAACGGCACAGGTGCAGCCTGGGCCGCCGCCATCAAGCTGTTCGCATGCTCCTGAATCCAGGGTGAGAACGGCGTACAACAGGGATTTGTGCGGCTGTTTGTTTCAGCAGTGTCGTAGCAAGCGGGGCGGAACCCGTAGTAACCCTCCATCTGCAAGGCGTCGATCAGCGGAGCGAACCAGGCGGCGCTGCGCTCGATCTCCGGCTCAAGCCGCCGACTCGCGGTCTCGCTCTGATCGGGCAGGCACCGGGGCAGAAAAGCATCGACCAGGGCGCCGATCCTGTCGTGCACCTGCGCTTCATCGGCCGTGGGCACAAGATCGAAGGCCTTGACATAGGGCACCGGCTCGCCCGAGGCGAACTGCATGTGACTGGCGCCCTCGATCGCGACCACGGGGAAGCGGTCTGGCTGACACTGTGGAGCCGCATTAAGCCGCTGCAGCCAGGTGGCGACAGCAAAGCGACTGATCCGGGCCAGCCCATCGAGAGTGCCTGCAATCGTCAGCGTGGGTAATGGATAATCAATCAGGGTGCGGCCCTGTGGATCGAGCTGATTGAGATTCCAACGGCCCAGGAATGAGCCCATCAGCACTTGGCCAATGGCCTGCTCAGGAAAAGCCTTGAGATACTTCTGAATCGCAATACCCCCCACCGAATGAGCGACAAACAGGCACGGCGCGCCTTTGCTCATTCCTTGGCGCTCAAGGTATCGATGGGCCTGGGCAACAACCGCTGGCATTTCCCGTGGAACCGGCGAATCACCCAGGAAGCGTGGAATCGCAACCCAGAGCCGCCCGGAAGCACAGTGGTGCTGAATCGCTTCAGCCACGGGCTGATAACGAGCTGGAGGGATGCCCTCACCCTGAATGAAGATGACGGCCAGCTCAGCACCACTGGACGTTGTTGGCGGGATGATCAGGGGCTGACCATTCCAATCCAGACGATAGGCGAGCAGGATCAAGGCGATCAAGCCGCAAACCACACCGACAACCAAGGCCGCCGGTGGATACAGCCAGTGCAACACCAGCGCCAGCACAAGCAATGCGGCGACCAGCGAAGGTCCTAGCCAGAGCAGATTCTTCATATCTCAATGCACCCCCACATTGACCATATGCCAATAAAACAGTCCATAGAGACCAAGCCCCAGGGTTAAAATCACAAAGGCAATAAAGTGATTCCACTGATTGAACGAAGATTCAGCGATCCACCCCTCATAGGCCCCACCCGCCGCCACCGTCAGCGGCGCCAACAGCGAAAACCAGGGAACCAGGAACGCTGGCACGATGACGCTCAGCCACGGCAACAGCTCCGGCGGCCAGGCCTGGGCAATGGTGGGCCCGAAGAAGTGATAGCAAGCCACGAGGTTGGCAACAGCATTGATTGCAAACACAATCAATAGCGACCAGGACAGGGGCATCACCGGACGCGGCTCACCATCAACGACGCGACAGAAGGACGTCCGCGGCTCACTGGGGCCGACCAGCGCAATGACAACACCACCGATCACCAACAGCAGCGGCAGCGGCTTGGCTCCATACACCCCGAGCGTGAACAGACCAAGACCAGCTGTCTGAAATGTGAACAGCATCTGATAGGCAACGGCCCGCAACCAGGCGTTGTTGAAGCCGGGCACGAGCACCTGCGCCACATCTACAGATGGCGAGTCCTGGCGCAGGCCAAGAATATTACGGAATGGCGAGATCTGCCAGCCCTCATATTCATGCATCATGATGCCGCTGATGCCCCCGCCAAAGACCTGGCAGGCCAGACCGAGCTGCAGCCAGAACACTCGCAGATGATCCCCTTCAACATGGGTAGCGATAACATCTGCATGCACAAAAATATAAGCTAAAACCCAAAACCCCAGTGGAAACGAAAACCAATGAATCAGCTCAACCAGATTGAGAACAAAGGGGCGCGCCTGATGGGCCTGCTTCGGATCAAGCGAGGTCTTGGGCGAAGCTTTCTGAAAGGCCCAGGGCGTAGCTGGATAAATCAGATCCGGCAGGGCAAGGTCCGAATCAGGCGAGGCAGCAGCGGCCCTATCAGCGGCGGGCAAAGAATCAGACATGCGGCTGATTGACAGCAAAGTGGGACATATCTGCCCGGACGGTAATCAGGCCGGCACACGCAGACTGACGCGGTAACAATCCGTATCAACCGATCTGCTCGCTCGGGCGGAGACCCACCTCCCTGTGCTCGTCAGCCAGGCCGGATTGTGGTCTGGCCGGCCTGCGGAGTGGGGGACCCAGGGCGGGAGAGCGCTGGGATCAACGCCCCTGCAAGATGAAGCCGGACCGCCCCTGCAGCGCTGAGCCCTGAACCAGGAAACCCTGCTCTTCGAGCCCGCCGTGCCCCAGCCCGGGGCCCTGCGCGCGGTGCTGGCCTTCCCCAGCACCTACACGGTGGGCATCACCAGCCTGGGCTACCAGGTGGTGTGGGCCACGCTGGCGCAGCGGCCGGATGTGGACGTGCGCCGGCTGTTCACCGATCAGGGAGATCCAGCCCACGGCGGCCGGCGCGGCGGTGGCCCGGCCCTGGATCTGTTCGGCCTGTCGCTGAGCTGGGAGCTGGATGGACCGGTGCTGCTCGATCTGCTGGAGCAGCAACGCATCCCGCTGTGGGCCACCGAACGCGGCGATGACGATCCGATCGTGTTTGGCGGCGGCCCCGTGCTCACCGCCAACCCGGAACCCCTGGCCCCGTTCTTTGACGCGGTGCTGCTGGGCGATGGCGAACTGCTGCTGCCGGCGTTCATCGACGCCCTGCAGGAGTGTCGCGACGCCCCCCGCTCCGAACGGCTGCGGCGGCTGGCGCAGGTGGAGGGCGTCTACGTGCCGTCGCTCTACGCCCCCCGCTACGGCGCCGCCGGCGAGCTGCTGGCGGTGGAGCCGATCGAGGCCGGCCTGCCGGCCACCATCAGCAAGCAGACCTGGCGCGGCAACACCCTCAGTCATTCCACGGTGATCACACCGGAGGCCGCCTGGCCCTCGATCCACATGGTGGAGGTGGTGCGCAGCTGCCCGGAGCTGTGCCGCTTCTGCCTGGCCAGCTATCTCACCCTGCCGTTCCGCACCCCTTCTCTGGAGGACGGTCTGATTCCGGCGGTGGAGAAGGGCCTGAGCGCCACCCAGCGACTGGGCCTGCTCGGCGCCTCCGTGACCCAGCACCCCGAGTTCAGCGAACTGCTGCGCTGGCTCAACGGCGAGCGATTCGCCGACACGCGCATCAGCGTCAGCTCGGTGCGGGCCAGCACCGTGACGCAGGAGCTGGCGACAATCCTGGCGAACCGGGGCAGTAAATCACTCACGATCGCAATCGAAAGCGGCAGCGAGCGTATGCGCGAGCTGGTGAACAAGAAGCTGCAGACCGACGAGATCTACGCCGCCGCCAGACACGCCAAGGCCGGGGGATTATCGGGCCTGAAGCTCTACGGAATGGTGGGATTACCAGGCGAAAACGAAGAGGATGTGGAGGCCACGGCGGCGCTGCTGCTGGCCCTGAAGGCCGCCACACCTGGCCTGCGCCTCAGCCTGGGGGTGAGCACCTTCGTGCCCAAAGCCCACACGCCCTTTCAATGGCAGGGAGTGCGGCCGGAAGCGGAGAAGCGCCTCAAGCTCCTGGCCAAGCGCCTCAAGCCGAAGGGCATCGAACTGCGGCCGGAGAGCTACGGCTGGAGCGTGATTCAGGCCCTGCTGGCCCGCAGCGATCGGCGCCTCGCGCCGGTGATCGCCCTGGCGCGGGGCCGGCACGAAAGCCTCGGCGGCTGGAAGCAGGCCTACAAGGCCGTGCTCAACGGTGAAGGTGCTGGAGGACCCGACCGGACCCTGCCACCGCCACCACCATGGCCGGAGGTGGTGCATAGCCCCTGGGGTGAGGAACGACCCCTGCCCTGGCAGCACCTCAAGGGCCCGCTGGACACCAGCACCCTCTGGCGCCACGCCGGGCTGGCTGCCGCTCAGGACTGAGCCGGCCTGGAACAGCGCAGGCCCGCCAGCAGGATCCAGCCGGCGATGTTGATGCGGCTGTCGTACATCGGGATATCACTGGCATGCAGGGCCATCAGCACCAGCACCGCCGCCCACCAACCGCGCTCGAAAACAGGACCCGTGGCCATGCCAAACCGGGCGGCGCGGATCAGCAGCCAGAGCATCAGGCCCACCACCAGCAGGGCCACCGGCCAGCCGTGGCTGATGGCGAGATCCAGGACGATGTTGTGGGGGTGGCCATGCCAGAAGCCGGTGCGCAGCGGATAGATCACGCTGAAGGCGGCAGCTCCCCAGCCCAGCCAGGGGTGTTCGGCGATCAGGCCCACCGCCACCGACCACTGACTGAGGCGGGTGATCGCCTGCGGCCGCTGCCCGTGGGAGTTGAAATCATTGAGCCGGCCCCAGATCGACTGGGGCACCAGGGCGCGCGCCGGATCCTGCAGCAGCGGCGGCACACCCGGAACGGTGGCGAGGAGCACGGGGATCAAGCCGATCAACAGCAGGGGCAGCAACCACAGCCAGCTGCGCGGACCGAGCACGATCGGCCGCCAGCAGCAGTGGCCAGCTGAGCGCCAACCAGGCCGCTGTGATGTTGGCGTAGTCGAACAGCCCGGCCAGGCGCCCCGGTGGGTTGCCGCCGGGCTTGAGATGCCAGATCACCGCGCCACCGAGGATCTGCCAGGGACCGTGCCAACCGAGAGCCATCTGGCCCACACCCGTGATCAGCACCGGCACGGTGCCCGCCACCAGCCACAGCGCCACGCGACGGCGCGAAGCCTCCGTGGCGAGGTACGGCTGAAAGGCCCAGAACGCCCAGAAGAAGGGCAACCAGTTGAACAGACCGAGCCAGGCCAGGGCGGGCGAATAGCCAGGCAGGGCAAAGGCCGGCAGGGTTGCCTGAACGGCGCCGAGCACCATCAGCAGCCCCGCCAGGGCAAGCACCCGGTTGGCGCGATCGGCCCACCAGGAGCGGCGCTGACGACTGCCCGCGATCAGGGCCACCAGCAGCAGAACCCCTGCCACCAGGGCGCTGGAGGCCACGAACAGCGTGCCCAGCTGGAAACAGCGCCAGGCCAGGGGCGCTGCCGCCTCGGGCCGGTCTCGATCGAGCTGATGCAGGAGCGCGCTCCTGAGGCGAACGGGCCCGCTCACTCGAACACCGCCGTACGGCCGCGATAGACCATCACCTGGCGCTTGAGGTGCAGGCGCACGGCCCGGGCCAGGGCCAGGCGCTCGGTGTCGCGTCCCTTGCGGATCAGATCCTCCACCTCATCGCGGTGGCTGACCGACACGGTGGACTGGGCGATGATCGGGCCGCCGTCCAGCTCCTCGGTGACGTAGTGGGCCGTGGCACCGATCAGCTTGACGCCCCGCTCCCAGGCCCGGTGATACGGCTGGGCGCCCTTGAAGGCCGGCAGGAAGGAGTGGTGGATGTTGATCACCCTGTGGAAGGCATCGGGGGGATCGAAGGCCTGGAGGAAGCCGGGGGTGAGCACCTGCATGTACTTGGCCAGGATCACCAGCTCGATGCCGTGCTCCGCCAGCAGCTGCAGATGGCGCGCCTCCGCCTCCTCGCGGTTGGCGCCGCTGATCGGCACATGCTCGAAGCGGGCGCCGAATTCCGCCGCGATCGGCGCCAGATCGGCGTGGTTGGCGATCACCAGCGGCACCTGCATCGGCAGCTCGCCGGTGCGGGTGCGCCAGAGCAGATCCAGCAGGCAGTGGTCCTGCCTGCTCACGAAGATCGCCACCGGCGGGCGCTGATCCGAGAAGGTCACCGCCTGCTCACCACCGAGCCGCTGGGCCAGGGCCGCCGCCGCAGGGGCGATGGCCTCACGGGGCAGACCGAAACCCTGCAGCTGCCACTCAATGCGGCTGAGGAACAGGCCAGCCCCTGGATCGCTGTGGTGATCGGCGTGGACGATGTTGCCGCCGTTGCCGGCCACCCAGCCGGACAGTTCGCGCACCAACCCGGGCTGGTCCGGGCAGATCATCTGCAGGATCGCGGTCGGTGCCGTCATGGCGTCGTGATGTCGTCGGCGTGAAGGGCCGTCCCTGGCGCATTGTGCCGGCTGGTGGTTGCAGTCAATCCCTGGCGACCGCCAGGGCCTGTCACCGCCGGTAAAGTCCGGAAATCAACGTTTCACCCATGGCGGCCCAGCCCATGCCCGCGCTGCTCTCCCAGCTCACCTCGGCCCTCAAGCGCCTCGGCCTGCTGGCCCTGGCGCTGGTCCTCAGCTTCGGCCTGGCGGCCTGCGAAGCGGGCAAGGCCCGCACCCCCAGCCTCAGCGCCGACGACATCGCCGCGATCGAGCGTCAGGCCGAAGGCTTCCTGGCCGCCCGCGACCGTCTGCCTGAGCTGGCCACCCTGGTGAACGAGAAGGACTGGACCTTCACCCGCAACGTGATCCACGGACCGATGCAGGAAGTGGGCCGCCAGATGCTGTACATCAACCAGCGCCTGCTGCCGGCCGAGCGCCCGGAAGCCACCAAGCGCGCCGATGCCCTGAAGGCGGCCCTGGCCGAACTCGATGAAGCCGCCCGCCTGCAGGACGCCAACAAGCTGAGCAAGGCCTATATCAAGGTGGCCAGCGGCTTCGGCCTCTACGCCCAGGTGCTGCCCGCCCAGGTGCAGGCCGATCTCAAGCAGGACTGAGCTGCGGCTGCAGCCAGATCGGACTGAGCCTGATCACCATCCGCCACCCTGACCCCACCCACCGGCCCGCGTCGATCGCCGTGATCGGCGCCGGTGTGGTGGGGCTTTCCGTGGCCTGGCTGCTGCAGCGTCAGGGCCATCGGGTGGAGCTGCTGGATCCCGGCCTCGACAGCGATGGGGCGGTGGCCACACCACGCTCCGGCAGCGCGGCGGCCCTGGGCCTGGTGATGGCACAGGTGTATCGGCGCAGCAGCGGCCGGGGCTGGCGCCTGCGGCAGCAATCCGTGGCGCTGTGGCAGGCCTGGCGCCAGGAGCTCGGCAGCCGCGGGCGCACGCTGCCCTGGAGAGCGGGCTTGCTGCAGCTGGCGCGGAGCCCTGAGGAGCAGGCCGCCCAGGCGCGCCTGGTGGAGGAGCGACAACGCCGGGGCCTGACCCTGGAGCTGTTCAGCCGCGAGCAGCTGGCACGGCTGCAACCCGCGGTGCCGACGGCCGCACTCGGCGGGCTGCTCTCCCCTGCCGATGGCCAGATCGACCCCCTGCCGGCGATGGCAGCCCTGCTGGCCGATGGCCGCGATCACGGTCTGTGCACGCGGGCCGAGTCCGTGGAGCAGCTGGAACGCCAGGCAGCCAACAGCGGTGCTGGCCGCTGGCGCCTGCGCCTGGCGGGCGGCAGCACGGTGGACTGCGAGTGGCTGGTGGTCTGCGCCGGGCTGGCCAGCCCGGGGCTGCTGGCCCCCCTCGGACACCATTGGCCCCAGACTCCCGTGCTCGGTCAGGCCCTGGAGCTGGAGATGCCGGCTGATGCGGCCGATCCAGGCGACTGGCCCGGCTCGCTGAGTTGGGATGGGATCAACCTGGTGCCAAGGCCGGGGCGGCGCCTGTGGCTCGGCGCCACCCTGGAGCCTGGTGTCAGCAGCGGCGCGGCTGAAGCGCTGCACCAGCTGCGGACGCTCAATGGCGCAGCACCGGACTGGCTACGGCGGGCCCGGGTGGTGGATCACTGGCAGGGGCTGCGGGCCCGGCCGGAGGGACGGCCAGCGCCCCTGCTGGAGCAGCTGGAGCCGGGGCTGCTGCTGGTCAGCGGTCACTACCGCAACGGCGTGCTGCTGGCACCCGCCAGCGCCGCCTGGGTCGCCGGGCAGATCACCTCTTAACCTGCGCGAAACCCGTCCAGGCAGCCCTGGCCATGCCGTCGTCGCGCTCCTTCGCCCCCGCCGGGGCCGCCCTTGGCCTGCTGGCCAGCCTGTCGCTGAGCGCCTGTGGCGGCTCCGGCGGCGGTCCCTCCGCCAGCCGTGAACTGCAGGGGGCCGGTGCCACCTTCCCGGCGCCGCTGTATCAACGCTGGTTCCAGGACCTGGCCGGCCGCAATGAGGCGCGGGTGAACTATCAATCGGTGGGATCCGGTGCGGGCGTGCGGCAGTTCCAGGCCGGCACCGTGGATTTCGCCGCCTCCGACAAACCCCTGAGCACTGAGGATGCCGCAGCGATCACCCGGGGTGTGGTCCAGCTACCGATGACCGCCGGCGCCATCGCCGTGGCCTACAACAACCCCGGCTGCAGCCTCCGGCTCAGCCAGACCCAGCTGGTGGGCATCTTCGAAGGCACGATCAGGAACTTCAAGGAGCTGGGCTGCGGCGATCAGCCGATCAAGGTGGTGTTCCGCTCCGACGGCTCCGGCACCACCTACAACTTCACCAACTCGCTCTCCGCCTTCAGCGCCAGCTGGAAGGACGGTCCGGGCGCGGCGAAATCGGTGAAGTGGCCCACCGGCATCGGCGCCAAGGGCAATGAGGGCGTGGCCGCCAGCCTGCAGCAGATGAAGGGGGCGATCGGCTACGTGGAAACCGCCTACGTGCGCGGCAACCTCCAGGCCGCCGCCATCCAGAACGCCGGCGGCGCCTACGCCAAGCCCACCACCACCGAGGCCGCACAGGCCCTGGCCAGCATCGATCTGGGCCCTGACCTCACCGGCAGCAACCCCAACCCGAAGGCCGGCTACCCAATCGTGACCTTCACCTGGATCCTGCTCTACAAGAGCGGCAACGGAGCCAAGCTGCCGGCCCTGCAGAAGGCCTTCGGCTACACCCTCAGCGACGCCGCCCAGGCCGGTGCGGCGGAGCTGGGCTATGTGAGCCTGCCGGCACCGGTGCTCAACCAGGCCCGCACCGCCCTGACCACGATCGGCAAGTGAGGGGCACGGCCGGCGCTGCACCGCTCTGCCTTGCCGTTGGTTCTGGGTGTGTACGGCCTGGTGCGGATGGGCTTGAGATCCAAGGCACTGCAGGCCTTGCGCCATTCGCCCGAGCGGTAGGACGAGCCGTTATCTGAAAGGACACGGCGGCAGGTGATCCCCTGCTGGCTGAACCAGCCCACTGCACGGGCCAGGAAGCCGACTGTGGTTGCCTTCTGCTCGTCGGGCAGCACCTCCACGTACGCCAGGCGTGTGGCGTCATCCACCGCGACATGGACCTTCTCGTAGCCCGCGCCCCGGGAACAGCCTTGACGACGGTCGCCAGTGATCCGGTGGCCGATCCGCTGGAAGCGGGCGAGCTGCTTGGTGTCGACATGAATCATGTCGCCCGGCTTCTCCCACTGGTAGCGCTGCACTGGAACCTTGGGCTCTAGGTTCCGCAGCCGGCCAAGGCCCAGCGCCTTCATCACCCGTCCCACGGTCGACAGGGGAGCGCCAAGGGTCCTGGCGATCCTCCTGAGAGGGTATGCATGGGGTGTGAGGTCGGTGGATCGGCGGTGACACCCGGACCATGGCGACCTCACACCCCCTTGTCAGCTGAACAACCTGCTGGGACTACACACTTAGTGAGCAAATAAGCAGATCTTGCTCAACACACAAATAGCACAAGTCAAGCCAAATCTAGATAGCATGACTTTGCTTGCATACGTGAGAGCAACCGTCTACGGCGGCACCACTCAACCAATCGATCACTGCACCGCCGATCTAGCCATGCTCTATATCCACTTACAAGCGAATACATTTGCAGCTCCATAATGGTCGCTAAAGCTAAGTCTCATTTGCGACTTATCAAGAGAAAACGACTGAACGAGGCCGCCGTTTTTCATATTCCAGCGAACAATTCCATTGATCTCCGAAGCGGTCGAACTTGTATTTATTACGGATTCAGCCGAACCGCCGCTAGACACGCTAACCGTGCTCATTGCTCCGCCGGTCCTGCTATAGTCCGCCAGTTCTGCTATAGGAATATAAAATCGTTGTCGGCACGTCATTCTTAATCGAACCACACGCAAGTTTCGACCTTGCCTCGGTAGCGAGCAGGAAGCAAGAAGGAGAGGGAGAAGGAAAAAGCCGGGCATCGATCTGATTTTGGCCATAATTCACTCCTTCATCTTTGGCGTGAGCCCAGGCGGCTTAGCAATGCCCGCTTCGCTCAGGATTTTTTAATGTCGAAAGCACCAGCTTTTCTGAGATTTTTGCTGACTTACGACAGTCGAGGCTTGGCTTGCGAATGAATAGGATTCGCATCATGAGTGACCCAACGGCGAGGCCCAGCCCTGTGCGAGCATTGCTCTTGTCCTCGGCGCCCACCTTGTCGCCCAGCTCACCCAGCTGCTGCTCAGCCTGATGGATCAGGGTTTCAGCCTGGTTCTTCAGGTGCGCTCTCTGGAGGACTGCTATCTGGATGTCTGGGGGCGGCTGCCCTGAAGGCCGATCCGGCCTCAGGCGGGGCCGCCCCTGACGGAGGCCTGCGCGGTGACGGCTTATTGGGCGGCCTGGATGGGCGCCAGCAGAACCGGATCCATCACGAGGTTGCGCACGCCATGGGCGTGGTCTTCCTTGAAGGGATTGTCCTGCAGCCACTTGGCTACGGTCAGGATGTCGACTTTGATCACCTTGGGCCGGACGCTCCAGGTCACCTGCAGATTGGATGGAAGAGTGTTGTATTTGGGTCCGGTTGTCGATCCTGAGTACAACACAGGATTGCCAAGGGTGTCGGGAATGTTCGGGGCCGCGTTGTAGCCGTTGACCACGGCAAGTTTGGCCATCTTCGTGAAATCAGCGGCCTTGCGATCATTCACGAGCACCGCCACCACGCCCTCTACCCGGAATTGAGGGTTGCCATTGTCCTTGCTGAGACAGGAGGCCAGGGTTGGCCCCGGCTTGACGGGAGCCGTGCTGTGCACGAAGTGGATTTCAATCGTGCTACCAGGCAGGAGTTCCCCATGCGCCGTCTGACCGACTTTCACGGCGACGGGCTTCAGCTCGGCAGCGCTGAGGGAGCCGTTGTAGCGGTAGCCGGTTCCATGGCCCTGGCCGTCCCCCGTGCCGACAAAGGTGGTGAATTCGCCACCTTTGTGTTCAGCTGCTTCGTGAAAATGAATGTTGCAGAGATTCATCACCGCTCGATTCGGAGCAGGGCTGAATACAATCGGATTGTCCCCCTTGGGATTGCTGAGGTCACGGGGTGCCTGGGGGCCTGAATTCGCCGCAAGGGCTGCTTTCTTCAGTTCTGCCGCCTGCCCTGCAAGCACCGCAGGAGAGACGTTGTGGGCGCCATGGGCCTCCTGTGCGCCATGGTTGGACGGGGACTCCGCCCGGGAGGCGCTCACCGGTCCGAGCAGCAGCGTCGCGGCCGTGAGGATAGCCGCCAATGGTGTTCTAGTCATCGATGAAGTTTTTGAGTCGTGGGTGAAATTGCTCCTGCCATGGATGAGATTCTTTCCTTTCAAAACTAGATCGCTCTTTTCTGTCGTCAAGGTGATGCTGCATTTTGTGATTGTCCTGCAGGCGCAGGCAACCGGTTCCGGAACGCTGCCATGAAAAAGCCCCCATGGTGGGGGGCGGTGCGGGCCGGGGGGAATCCCCGGCGCTTCAGAGGCAGGCAGGTGGTTACTTGCTCTCGGTGAACTCAGCGTCGATCACGTCGTCGCCGGCAGCACCGGCACCGGGGGCGGCGCCACCTGCAGCGGCCTCGGCACCAGCGGCCTGCTGGTACACGGCGGCACCGGCGGCATAGAGGGCCTGCTGCAGGGTCTCGAGCTCGGACTTCATCGTCTCGAAGTCCTCCTTCTCGACGGCCTCCTTGAGCTTGGCGGCGGAAGCCTCCACCTTGCTCTTGTCCTCGGCGCCCACCTTGTCGCCCAGCTCACCCAGCTGCTTCTCAGCCTGATAGATCAGGGTTTCAGCCTGGTTCTTGAGGTCGATGCGCTCGCGCTTCTCCTTATCGGCGGCGGCGTTGGCCTCGGCATCCTTCACCATCTTCTCCACCTCGTTGTCGCTGAGGGTGGAGGCCCCGGTGATCGAGATGCTCTGCTCCTTGCCGCTGCCCTTGTCCTTGGCGGTCACGCTGAGGATGCCGTTGGCGTCGATGTCGAAGGTGACTTCGATCTGGGGCACGCCACGGGGAGCGGGGGGGATGCCATCGAGGCGGAAGGTTCCGAGCGACTTGTTGTCGCTGGCCATCTCGCGCTCGCCCTGCAGCACGTGGATCTCCACGTTGGTCTGTCCGTCCACCGCAGTGGAGTAGGTCTCCGACTTCTTGGTGGGGATGGTGGTGTTGCGCGGGATCATCTTGGTCATCACGCCACCGAGGGTCTCCACACCGAGCGACAGCGGGCTGACGTCGAGCAGCAGGATGTCCTTGACCTCACCGGCGAGCACACCGCCCTGAATGGCGGCGCCGACGGCCACCACCTCATCGGGGTTCACGGTCTGGTTGGGATCCTTGCCGGTGATGCGCTTCACCAGCTCCAGCACCGCCGGGATCCGGGTGGAGCCACCCACCATCACGATCTCGTCGAGCTCGGAGGAGGAGAGCTTGGCGTCCTTGAGGGCCTGCTCCACCGGCACGCGGCAGCGGTCGATCAGCTTGCTGGCCAGCTCCTCGAACTTGGCGCGGGTGAGGGTGAGATCAAGGTGCTTGGGGCCCTCGGGGGTCGCCGTGATGAACGGCAGGTTGATCTCGCTCTGGGTGGCGCTGGAGAGCTCGATCTTGGCCTTCTCGGCAGCCTCGGTGAGACGCTGCAGGGCCTGCTTGTCCTGGCGCAGGTCGATGCCTTCGTTGGACTTGAAAGTATCGGCCAGGTAATCAACGATCACCTTGTCGAAATCGTCGCCACCCAGGTGGGTGTCGCCGGAGGTGGAGAGCACCTCGAACACACCATCGCCGACTTCAAGCACGGACACATCGAAGGTGCCGCCGCCGAGGTCGAACACCAGGATGCGCTCGTTGCTCTTCTTGTCGAGGCCGTAGGCCAGGGCAGCCGCGGTGGGCTCGTTGATGATGCGCAGAACCTCAAGGCCGGCGATCTTGCCGGCATCCTTGGTGGCCTGACGCTGGGAGTCGTTGAAATAAGCCGGGACGGTGATCACCGCCTGGGTGACGGTCTCGCCGAGGTACTTGCCGGCATCTTCCGCCAGCTTGCGCAGCACCTGGGCGCTCACCTCCTCAGGGGCGAACTGCTTGCTCAGGACAGGGCACTTGACCTTGACGTTCGCGCCAGCCTTCTCGACGCCGTAGCTGACCTCCTTCGATTCCTCGTTCACCTCGTCGACGCGGCGGCCGATGAAGCGCTTCACCGAATAGAAGGTGTTCTCGGGGTTCATCACCGCCTGACGCTTGGCGATCTGACCGACGAGCTGGTCCTGGTTCTTGGTGTAAGCAACCACCGAGGGCGTCGTGCGGAAGCCCTCGGCATTGGCGATCACGGTGGGCTTGCCGCCCTCCATGACAGCCACGCAGCTGTTGGTGGTGCCAAGGTCAATGCCGACAACCTTGCCCATGGATGTCCTCTGAACTGGAGGCATCCTCAACAGCGGCCCCCGGGTGGGGCTAGGTGTGGTTGCCGAACCGCAGCCGACCCACCCCATGACTGAGCAAGCCGCCATCAGCGGTCAGACCGCCCTGGTGGGGGTGATCGGAGACCCCGTGCGCCACTCGCTCTCGCCGGCGATGCAGAACGCCGCCCTGCGGGCGATGGGACTCGACTGGGTGTTCCTGGCCCTGCCGGCTCCGGCGGAGCGATTTGCGGCGGTGGTGGCCAGCCTGGAAACCCTGGGCTGCCGCGGCCTGAACGTGACCATTCCGCACAAACAGGCGGCCTGCGCCCTGGCCGATGAGCTCAGCCCGCTGGCGCAACGGGTGGGGGCGGTGAACACCCTGGTGCCCCGGAGTGGTGGCGGCTGGTTCGGCACGAACACCGATGTGGAGGGGTTCTGTGCGCCTCTGCGCGAGAACGGACCGCAACGCTGGCGGGGCCAGCGGGCGCTGGTGCTGGGCTGCGGTGGCAGCGCCCGCGCCGTGGTGGCGGGCCTGGTGGAGCTGGGCTGCGGCGCCATCGAGGTGGCCGGCCGTGATCCGGTCCGGCTGCAGGCCTTCATCGCCGACTGCGCCGCCTGGGCACCGCGGCTGCAACCGCTCGACTGGAACAGCCCCGGCGCCCTGGAGGCCAGCCTGGCGGCGGCGGCCCTGGTGGTGAACACCACCCCGGTCGGCATGCGCAGCGCCGACGATCCACAGGCCGTGGAGCGCTGCCCCCTCAGCCCGGAGCAACTGGATCAGCTCAGCGCCGGCAGCACGGTGTACGACCTGATCTACACACCACGACCGACGCGGCTGCTGCAGGAGGCCGGCGCACGCGGGTGTACCGCCATCGACGGGCTGGAGATGCTGGTGCAGCAGGGAGCCGC
>RFPK01000191.1 GCA_009926195.1 Synechococcaceae bacterium WB4_1_0192
CGATCCATGCCGAGGCCGAGACGCTCGAGGAACTCCATCGGGAGATCCGTGACGCCGTCCTCTGCCACTTCGATCCAGGCCAGGCGCCGCCCTTGATCCGCCTCCATCACGTGAAGCAGGAACTGCTGGCTCTGTGAGGATCCCCCGGGATGTCAATGGCCAGCTGCTGGCCGAGCGCCTTAGGCGCCATGGCTATTCACTGACCCGCCAAACGGGCAGCCACATGCGGTTGTCCCGAAATTCTGGCTTTGAGCAGCAGCACCTCACCATTCCCGCTCACAAGCCGCTGAGAGCTGGCACCCTCCGACAAATCCTCAGGGATGTGGCGATTCAGCTCGGCTGCTCGATCGAAGAACTGCTCGCCAGCCTTGATTTTTGATGGGCGGGACCAGGGGGGCAATGGCACTCTCAGGGCTCACAGAGGCTGGCCACCAGTCGCAGCACCTGCGGCTCAGGCCGGCAGGCGAGCCGGTGGTTGCCGTAGGGCAGCAGCCGATAGGTCATGCCCTCAGCCACGTTCTCCAGCGGAGGCTCCTGCAACACCACCGCATCGAGCAGCTCCAGCTGCAGCAGCGGCTGCCAGTGCTGCAGCTGCCGGCGTCCGAGCGTCACCCACTCCACGCCGCCCTGGCACTGCAGCCCCATGGCCGCGTCAGAGGCGCCGCCAATGCGCAGCACCCCCCAGGCCAGCCGGTGGCTGTTGATCCCCTGCCGCAGCAACTGCAGCCAGGGCGTATGGCCATAGCGCCTGCCGATCGGATCGTGCTCCCGCCGCTGCAGGCCCAGATCGGCGGCCAGCGCCCGGTAGCGGCGGCTCACGCTCGACTGCGAAAGGCCGCTCTGCGCTGCGCTGGCGGTGGTGCTGCCGGTGAGTTCCAGCAGGTCCACCAGCTGCAGATCCCGCAGGGCGGCAGGAATGCGATAAGGCGCGCGCGGAAGGCTGGACAACGGACAACGTGGGCTGAATCCCGTCAGTCTTTGGCCGCAGCCCTGATCGCCGGGCCCCGATTGTGCGAACGACCGCTGGTGATTCGCACAACAGCCGCCGCAACGGCCGGTCTTGCTCTCAGGATGGGCCGATGACTCCAGCCCCCCTGCGCTGCCATCTGCTGATCGGCCCGCCCGGCAGTGGCAAGACCACCCTCGCCCACCAGCTGGCACCGCTGCTGCAGGGTGCCAACGGCGAGCCTGGCCTGGTGCTCTCCACCGATGCGATCCGCGCCGAGCTGTTCGGCGATGCAGGCGTGCAGGGCCCCTGGGATGAGATCCGGGCGGTGCTGCTGCAGCGCCTCAATGCCGCCGTGGAAGCCGGCACGCCGGTGATCATCGACGCCACCCACGCCCGCCGGCCCTGGCGGCTGCTCTACACCCAGGTTCTGCAACTGCCCCGGTCCGTGGAGTGGATCGGCTGGTGGCTCACCACACCGCTGGAGCAGTGCAAGGCCTGGGCTTTGGGCCGTGATCGGCCCGTGCCCGAGGCGGTGATCGAGGAGTTCCACGCCAGCCTCAACAACCGCTTCTTCAAGCCCGATCGCGCCGAGGGCCTGGCTGCGATCGTGGCCCTCAACCCCGCTGCCGGCGAGGGCACCACAGCCGACGACCTGCGGCATCGCCTGGCCGGCCTCGATGGCCGCATCCGCAATGCGCTGAACCGCCAGCGCGCGATCGAGCCGCAGCTGCATCGCTATTCACGCCTGCTGGATCTTGAGCGGTTGCTGTTCCTGCTGCGCCTGCTCACCAGCTTCAACAGCCTTGATGCCAGCGATCCCGGCACGGCGGCTGAGCTGCTCAGGATCTGCAATCCCCCGCCCCAGGGCGATCTGGCGGAGCGCGCCGCCGCCTACCTGGCCAGCTGGAATGCCGTGCATGGCGGCAACAGTGATGGCTATGGCGATGTCGATGCGATCCGCAGCGATCTGGCCTGGCTGAGGGTCAATGGCTTCTTCCGGCTCGACTGGCAGGGTCGCCAGCCGATCGATCTCGGCAGCGCCGGCCCGGTTCAGGGCAGCTCCGTGAACGGCGGTTACCCGGCCCTGGCCAGCCGGGAGGTGTTTCAGCGGGTGTTCACCCTGCTGCGGCACATCCTCCAGGAGCCCTTCGATGCGCCGGAGCAAGCCCCTGCTGCGGAACCAACGGCTCAGGCCCAGCCTCGGGCGAAGCGCTCGCGCCGCAGCAGCGAGGAGTTCAGCCCCCTCTATCGCCATCTGATCGAACGGCTCGACGATCTCGCGGGCAGCTACCGCAGCGATCAGGAAGCAGCGCTGCGCTACGACATCGAGCACGTCCTGATTCCCTACGGCTTCCTGAGCGCGGTGAAGGGCCGGCCGCAGAGCCGCCGCCAGGGCTATGCGATCGGCACTGCCCTGCTCTCCGCCGATCAGCTGCTGGAGGTGCATGCCCAGCTCAGGGCCTCCCTGGATCGCCTCAGTGATCAATCCCAGAAGCCACTGCTGCGCAGCCTGGAGGACCGGCTGCAGCGCGCCGGCATCCTGCGGGCCGATGGCAGGCCCGATCGGCTGCGGCAACCCAAGCGGACCCTGGCGCACCGCTCCTTCACCGAGGAGAAACCGGGCACCCTCGCCGAGGCGGAGATGAGCGCCCGGGTGGAGCGGGCCATCCGCGACCGCCGCCGCATCTGGCTGCGGCACCTGCCGGATCCGGTGAGCGAGCAGCAACGCCAGCGCGGTGATGACGGCCGTTTCCGCGCCTGGCCGCTGCAGCTGCTGTTTCACAACATTAGTTGGTATCTGGCCTTCGAGACGTTTGCGATCGGCCGCAGCGATGGCCTTGGCCTGATCCGCATCCTGCGGGTGGATCGCCTGGTGCTGCTCCATGAAGACGGCAACACCCGCCGCAGCAGCGAACAGGAGCACGAGCAATCACTGGAGCGGCTGCAGCGGCTGCAGCACGTCTGCGGTGGCCTGTACTTCGGCGAATCGATCGACGACCAACTGGCCGTGATGGCCCCGACCAGCGGCCGCAGCGTCAATCCGCCCTGGGGCGTGCTGCGCTTCTCCTGCACAGCCGAGGTGTACAGGCTGATCCGGGAGGAACCTCGCCGTTTCCCACCCGAGCACACCGCGCACATCACCCTGCCGCCCAATCCCCCCGGCGACAGCCATCCCCATCCCGTCGAGATCCGCCTGCCCAGCTGGACGATCGAGCACGACTGGGACCTGCGCAACTGGCTGTTCCGCTGGGGCGCCGGCATCCGCATCGAGCAGCCGCTGGCGCTGCGCGAGCTACAGCTGCAGCAGGCCCGGGAGGTGGTAGCGCTGCTGCAGGGGTGATGCAGGCCTGATAGACCGTGTCTACCAATCCGCCTAGACTGGTTGCGGTCCGCCGTCTTCGTCATGGCCGTTACCCCACGCCTGAGCTGGAACCTGCGGGTGACGCAGGACGATCAACAGCTGATTGACCGTGCGGTCAGCGCCTCAGGCCTCACCCGCACCGACTTCGTGTTGCAGGCCGCCCGCGCCGCTGCCCAACAGGTGTTGGTGGAGCAGGCCTGGTGCGCCGTGGAGCCGGAGCGCTTCGAGGCGTTTCAACGGGCGCTGGATGCTCCCGCCAAGCCCAATGAGCGACTGCGCCAAACCATGGCGGCCCCAAGGCCGTGGCAGGCCTGATGCCTCTGGAAGCGCCGCAGCCGCTGACAGACCAGCACCGTACGGCCGGATTTGACTGCGGTGACAGCAGCCTCAACCAGTGGCTCGAACAACGAGCCCTGGCCAATCAGCGCAGCGGCGCCAGCCGCACGTTTGTGGTGTGCGATGGCGATGGCGTGGTGAAGGCCTACGTGGCTCTGGCCTCCGGTGCCGTGGCGGTGTCTGCCAATCCCGGTCGGTTCCGGCGCAACATGCCCGATCCCATCCCGGTGGTGGTGCTGGCGCGCCTCGCCGTGTGCCGCAGCGCTCAGGGCCAGGGCCTCGCGCGCGCCGTGCTGGCCGACGCGTTCGAGCGGGTGCTGCAGGCCAGTGAGCAGATCGGTGTGAGGGGAATCCTCGTGCATGCCGTTTCTGCAGCAGCCCGCGCCTTCTATCTCCACATGGGCTTTGATCCTTCACCCACGGATCCAGACAC
>RFPK01000192.1 GCA_009926195.1 Synechococcaceae bacterium WB4_1_0192
CCTGGTCATGGCTCTTGACGGTGGCATCGCCCTTGAGCAGTTCGGGGTAGCTGGCCAGCAGGTCGCGGGCCTGGGCCAGCAGGTGCGGCAGCGCGTTGCGCTGTTCCGGCTCCAGGGCCAGCGTCAGCCCGCAACGCTGGCTGGCACTGAGGTTGTGGTTGACCACGACGGCCGAGGCCACCTCTGAATTGGGAATGGCCAGGATCGATCCGTCGTCCTTTTGCAGTCGCACCGAGCGCATCCCCAGGGATTGAATGGTGCCCTTGATCTCATCGCCTTTGCCGATGCTGCACTGATCGCCTGGCTTGATCTGGCCATCGAGCAGCAGGCTGAAACCATCGGCAATGTCGCGGATCAGTTGTTGCGTTCCCAGGGAAATGGCCAGGGCTGGTACAGAAGAAAGAGCGAGTAGTGTCACTGAAGTCAGCCCGAGATCCCGCCCCGTCTGAATGGCAACGAAGATGGCTCCAATCAGCCCAACACAACGAGCAATCGTGAGGATCTGCCCGGATCCTTGGCGGCGGTCTGGTCGGGGTGTCTTGATCAGCTCTAACAGGGAAGTTCTGCGGATGCTGATCAGCTGGCCGATGGTTTCAGCCAGGAGATAGACAAGCAGTGCCTCCAGTAGGCCGTGGATCAGGCGGCTGATGAATAGGACTGCTTCCTGTCGCTCTCCAAACAAATTAATCCAGTCGATGGCATACCACTCCCATCCGAAGGTCAGGGCGATCAGCGGTACGATTGCTGCGGTCTCTAGCAGTCTGGGGATTGGCCCTTCTCTGTTTTCGTGTTGTTTTTGCCAGCGGCGGATGCGCCAGAGCCACCAGGCGATTGCCGCCATTGCCGCCAGGGTGACTGGGATCAGCAGCAGCCACTGCAGCTGTCCTCGAAGATGGCTTCAAAGTCGTTCGGGACCTGGATCAGGGTGTCAGCGCTGAACAGGAAGTCGCCTTGGCTGCATTGACTGCAGGATTGGTGTGTTGTCTTGTCGTTGATGCTGATTCTGCGGAGGGTGATCGGCGTGTCTGGAATTGTCCAGCTCTGCAGGTGTTGTGTTGCAACCTGTTGGCTGTCGGGAATATCGATGTCTGGCCGTTGATGCAGGTCGTAGAGCAGTAGGCTGCGTAGCATCAGCATCGTGCCCACGCCGCTCATGGGCCTCAGGCTGATCGGCATCTTGCTGAGGTCCATCGCCTGGGTCGCCTGGCGCAGGTCGGTAGCGGCCGCCTGGGCCTGCTGCTCGATGACCGGCGAGAACATCAGTCCCGGTTCGCTCATGCCAGTGGCGAGCGCCTTGCGGATGACGGTCTCCGCGTTGCCCGTCAGGGTCAGGAAGTTGGCCACCGTTTTCTGCGGCGACTCCCCGGGCACCTTGCGCAGCGTCGATGCGGCGTCGGGTGCTGCCCCTCGGATGCCTTGCGCCAGGCCCGGAGGCAGGCTGCCGCTGCCCAGTGCGATCAGGCCGCTCAGCAGCAGGGCCAGCCAATGACGCAGCCGCCATGCACTCGGCCATGAGGTTCTGGGCATGGTTGGGAAGGCTTTGTTGGTCTGGAGCTGATCCTGGATCAGGACGCGGGGCTTTGGCGATGCGAAAACTGCATGCAACGGGCGGCGTGTCTGGTTTGGAGCGGCTGCCGATTCCACGCTGGTGGTATCGGCTGGATCGGCCCATGGCCTTCACTCTGCCTGGCTTTGAGCCTTGGCGCTTTCAGTACGTGATGCAAGGGCGCACCGTCCTGCTAGAGGCTCTCCGCGATGATCTGTGTCTTTGTGCGATCCTGCAGCCGCTTGACTCGGTGTCACGTCAGGCTCACCGTTTGATCGAAGCCTCTGGAGATATCTTGGCGGATCATTGATGGAATTCATGGTCGATATTGGTGACGGCCATGTTAGGTTGCGCCCATGCATTGTTGGTCGCTGTGGAGAAAATCTAGTCCCCTAAATGCTTGTCGATATGATTGTTGTTTGTTAAACTGTCCGTGGCCGGCTGCGCCGTGAGTGGTTGTTTCGTTAGAAGATCTTGACTGCCTGGATCTGGTCCTCTGGTTGCGAACTGGTGCGGGTGCGGCCTCCCGGTTGGACGTCTCGCAGCCCACGATTAGTCGAGCGATCAGGCGCGTGTCCGAATCGCTTGGTGTGTCCATCGTCAAGGTCGCAGGAGAGTGGGAGGTTCGCGGCGATCAGACTCTTCTGAACCTTGAGCGGGCGGTGCACCAGCGCTATCGCTGGATCAGGGATTTGCCGCTGCGCATGGAAGCCCAGTATTACTCGGGTCCCTTGTTTTGCGAGCCGGCTCCGGCTGGTTGGGTGATTGGCAATTTTGACTATCTGGAAATCCATACACCGTTGCAACACCTGCGCTCGGGTGTGATCGATGCCTGGATTGGTTGCTATCCCGATGTTCCTGCGCCCGATGATCCCGAGTTTGTCTGTTTCCATCTGACGCGTCTTCCTGCCTATCTGGTGGTCCGGGCGGATCACCCTCTTCTGGCGTTGGGCGCCGCGATCACCCTGGAGGATGTGAAGCGGTATCCATCCCTGGCCCTTGCGGATGGTGCGTTCCCCAGGGTGCAGGCAAGGTTGCAGGATCTTGGTCTCTGGAACTTGCCGCAACGGATGAACCGTTATTCGCACCAACGCTGGGAGGGGCGTGTTGATGTGGATCTGGTGGTTGGTTATGCCAGCGCTTTCACGCTGCATTTATTCGCTGCACCCCAGGTGATTCTGCCTGTGCCGCTGGGTTTGGAGGTGGGCGATTCACTGGTCGTGAGGCGTGAATACGCTGAGCATCCCCGCCTTTTGGCGGTGCTTGCTGATCTGGCTCTGAAGGCCTCGGAGTTGGCTCGTTGTCACCCTGATGTCACTCTCCCGCACGATGGGAGCTGCTGGCCTTCGTGACTGGGTGACCCATCGCCTCTGGGCGAAGGATTGGAGATCAAAAGAAAGGCGGCACCCAGATTCGAACTGGGGGTAAAGGATTTGCAATCCTCTGCCTTACCACTTGGCCATGCCGCCGTCCGGGAGCAGACTCCCTGCGTTGATCCTATCAGTCACGCGATGCCTGGCCGCCTGCTGGTGCTGAGCAATGGCCACGGCGAAGACCTGATTGCCCTGCGCGTGCTGGAAGCACTGCATCGTCGGCGGCCCGGGCTGGAAATGGCCGTGCTGCCGCAGGTGGGCGAGGGCTCTGCTTTTGCGGCGGCGGAGCGGGACGGCTGGCTTCATCGGGTCGGACCGCGCCGTGCACTTCCCAGCGGCGGCTTCAGCAACCAGAGCCTGCGGGGGCTGTTGGCCGACCTGGCGGCTGGCGTGCTCGGCCTCAGCCTGCAGCAGTGGCTGGTCGTGCGGCGCTGGGGTCGCAGCGGTGATCCGGTGCTGGCGGTGGGCGATCTCCTGCCCTTGTTGCTTGCCCGTACGAGTGGCGCTCCCTTCGGCTTCATCGGCACCCCCAAGAGCGACTACACCTGGGCCAGCGGTCCAGGCTCCGCTGGCTTGGCCGCCCTCTATCACCGCCTCAAGGGCAGCGAGTGGGATCCCTGGGAGTGGGCGTTGATGCGCAGCCGTCGCTGCCGGCTGGTGGCGGTGCGCGATCGCCTCACGGCCCGCGGTCTCCGCCGCCACGGGGTGGCTGCCCTGGCTCCCGGCAACCCGATGATGGATGCCCTGGTGGCGGCCCCGCGGCCCGCGGCCCTTGCCTCCTGCCGCTGTCTGCTCCTGCTCGGTGGCAGCCGCATGCCTGAGGCCCTCGCCAACCTCCGTCGGCTGCTGCAGGCTGCGGCCCTGCAGCACGGCTCCGAGCCGCTGGTGCTGCTGGCGCCGACCGGTGCTCGGCCCACCGCCGAGGAGTGGAGACCGCTGCTGCAGGAGCTGGGGTACAGCCCGCAGACGCCCCCGGCGAGCAGCGGTGCGACCGCCGCCTGGCGCTCCGGCTCCACCCAGTTGTGGATCGGCCCAGGCTGCTTCTCGGCCTGGGCCGGCTGGGCCGAACTGGGGCTGGCGACCGCCGGCACCGCCACCGAGCAGCTGGTGGGACTGGGCATCCCTGCCCTGTCGCTGCCAGGGCCAGGCCCCCAGTTCAAG
>RFPK01000193.1 GCA_009926195.1 Synechococcaceae bacterium WB4_1_0192
TGGCCGCTGAAGGGGCACTTGCCGAGTTCGGTCATCGCTGCAGGCCAGGGGAGGGCACATGCCGGACCGTAGGCAGCGTGTTCAGGCCTGGCAGCAGGGCGTCACGATCTGCTGTGTTCAGCGCTGCCGCGGTGCCGCTGTGCCGCTCAGCCGCCCAGATAGGCCATCTCGGCGTGCCGGGCCGGGCCTTCTTGTTCTCCTTCGCCGTCGCTGCCGTCGTTGATCTGCTGCTGGCGCTCCTCGCTGTAGCGATCGGCGCGCCGTTGCCAGAGCTGCGCCAGCGCCTGCCGCAGCTCCGCCGCGTCACGGTCTTCCTGGAGCCAGGGCCGCAGGTCGAGGCCGCTGCCGGCCGGGGCGAACAGGCAGGTGTAGGCGAGGCCATCGGCGGTGACGCGCAGGCGGTTGCAGTCGCCGCAGAAGGGGGCGCTGATCGAGGCCACCACCGCCACGGTGCCGCCGCCATCGCGGTAGCGCCAGCGGCCGGCGGTGCCATGGCCCGGCCGGCCCAGCGCCTCCAGCGGCCAGCGGGCGCCGATGCGCTCCACCATCTCGGCGGCGCTCACCACATCCGCCGGCCGCCAGCCGTTGCGGTTGCCCACATCCATGTATTCGATCAGCCGCAGCTCCAGGCCCCGCTCGCGGGCCAGGGCCGCCAGCGGCAGCAGCTGATCGTCGTTGCGACCGCGCTGGATCACGGCATTGAGCTTCAGGGCCCCGGCGGCGGGGTCGAACCCGGCATTGCGGGCGTGCTCGATCGCCGCCAGCACCGCGTCCAGGGCGCGGGCCCCGGCCCTGGCATCGGTCAACCCCGCCATGCGGGCCACGCTGCCGCCATCGGCCCCATCGAGGCTGAGGGTGATCCGATCCAGCCCCGCCTGCCGCAGCGCCCGTGCGCGGGCGGCCGTGAGCAGCGTGCCGTTGCTGGTGAGGGCGATCTCGCGCAGCCCCTGCCGCCGCAGCGGTTGCACCGCCGCGATCAGCGCCTCCAGCTGCGGCTGCAGCAGCGGTTCACCGCCGGTCAGCCGCAGGCTGCCGGCCCCCAGCGCCACCGCCGCCGCCACCACCGCCAGGCGTTGCTCCAGCGTCAGCAGCCCGGGCGGCTCCTGGCCATCCGGCAGGCAGTAGGGGCAGGCCAGGTTGCAGCGCGCCGTCAGCGACAGCCGCAGCACCCCCAGGGGGCGGCCGAGCGAATCCAGGGGCTGCGGCACTGCCATCGTGGCGACCCTAGGGCCCGTGAAATGCCCATAGGCTGGCCGCCCCCGCCGCCGCGGTCGCCATGGCTGATCCCGAGCTGCCCACCAGCGGCGGCGGCTGGCCCCTGATCGATGGCTGGGCCCGCGCCACCCTGTCGCCCGCTGGGCCGCGCCTCTGGCAGACCCTGAATCACAACAGCGCCTGCCTGTCGTGCGCCTGGGGCACCGGCGGCCAGAACGGCGGCTTCCGCGATGAACTGGGGGAACCGCTGCAGCGCTGCCTCAAGAGCGTGGAGGCGATCCAGGCCGAACTGCAACCGGCGGTGGATGCCTCGGTGTTCGCCGGCCGCTGCCTGGCGGAGCTGCAGCAGCTCGGCTCCGCCGCCTGCGATCGCCTCGGCCGCCTCGATCGGCCCCTGATCCGCCGCGCCGGCTCCCCCCACTATGAGCCGATCGGCTGGGACGAGGTGTTCGCCCTGCTGGAGCCGGCCTTCCGCTGTCCGCCCGAGCGCCTGGCCTCCTACAGCTCCGGCCGCTCCTCCAATGAGGCCGCCTACCTGCTGCAGCTGCTGCTGCGCGCCCTCGGCAGCAACAACCTCGCCGATTGCTCCGATCTCTGCCACGCCCCCTCCACGCTCGGCCTGCGCCAGGCCTTCGGCAGCGGCACCTCGAACGTCAACCTCGAAGGCCTGCAGCAGGCCGACTGCGTCGTGCTGCTGGGCTCGAACGCCCCGGCCAATCACCCGCGCCTGATGAACGAACTGATCCGCCTGCGCCAGCGCGGCGGGCGGGTGATCGTGATCAATCCGGTGCTGGAGGTGGGGCTGCTGCGCTTCGGTTCCCCCGCCTTCCCGCTGCGCTCGATGCCGCGCGGTTCGGAGATCGCCTCGCTGGTCCTGCAGCCCGTGCCCGGGTCGGATGCGGCGGTGCTGCTGGGCATCCAGAAGGCCCTGCTGGAGCGCGGTGGCATCGCCTGGGAGTTCGTGCAGAACCACAGCGAGGGCTGGCAGACCGTGATCGCCCAGATCGAAGCCACCGGCTGGGAGGCGATCACGGCCTGCTGCGGCCTCAGCCGCGAGGAACTGGACGCGGCTGCGGCGGTGATACAGGAGTCGCAGGCGGTGGTGTTCGCCTGGGCGATGGGCATCACCCACCACGCCAATGGCACCGACAACGTGCAGGCGATCGCCAACACCGCCGTGCTCAGCGGTCAGATCGGGCGCCCCGGCGCCGGCACGATGCCGATCCGCGGCCACTCCAACGTGCAGGGCTTCGGGTCGATGGGGGTGACGGTGCACCTCTGCGATGCCCTGCGCCAGGCCCTGGAGACGTTGCTGGGTCAACCGCTCAGCCCGCGCCAGGGCTACGACACCCGCGCCCTGATCGAGGCCGCCGATGCCGGCGCGGTCGACACCCTGTTCTGCCTCGGCGGCAACCTCTACGGCGCCAATCCCGACAGCAGCCAGGCCGCCCGCGCCATCGGCCGCATCGACACGGTGGTCTACCTCGCCACCAAGCCCAACACCGGCCACTTCCATGGGCTGGGGGCGAAGCAGACGCTGCTGCTGCCGGTGTTCAACCGCTTCGAGACACCGCACCGCACCACGGTGGAATCGGGCAACAACTGGGTGCGGCTGAATGAACCGGGCCGCACCCACCTGCGCAGCGAGGTGGAGCTGCTGGCGGAGCTGGCCCATCGCCTGCTGGGGGAGTCGCCGATCCAGTGGCGCCGTCTGCACGACAGCGCCTATGTGCGCGAGCTGATCGCCCGCACCGTGCCGGGCTACGGGCCGATGGCCGGCATCGACGCGAGCCGCCGGGAGTTCGAGGTGCAGGGCCGCGTGCTGCACCAGCCCCGTTTCGCCACCGCCAGCGGTCGCGCCCGGCTGGCGCCCACGCCCCTGCCCGATCTCAGCCTGCCCGGGCCGCAGCACTTCGGCGGCCTGGCCGCCGGCGAGGCGGGCCTGGTGCTCAGCCTGATCACCGCCCGCAGCTACGGGCAGCACAACACCGTCGTCTACAAGCAGGGCGACGTCTATCGCGGCATGCCGCACCGGAACACGATCCTGATGAACCGCGCCGATCTGGCCGCCGCCGGCCTGCGCGCCCACCAGCGCGTGCAGGTGCAGGGCGAGGCCGGTCGGCTCGACGACGTGGAGATCATCCCCGGCGAGATCCGAGCCGGCGCCGCGCTGATGTTCTATCCCGAGGCCAATGTGCTGATGCGCCCGGTCCAGCCGCTGCAGCGCCAGCAGCGGACCCTCCCAGGGCGGCGGTTCGGCGACTGCCTCCAGGTGCGCCACCGCCGCCGTCGCCGCCCAGGCCTGGGCCAGCTGCCGATGGCTGGCGTGGCGGCTGAACAGGGTGATCGGCAGCGCCAGCTGACCCAGCAGCGCCAGCGTGCGCTCCAGCCAGGTGCCGCCCTCCGCATGCGGCAGCAGGGCCTTGTCGCGCCCCATCCGCCGGCTCTCGCCGCCGCTCAGCAGACAGGCCCGCAGCGGCAGGTCCGGGTCGCGCCGGGCCGGATCGGGCACAGCGTTGTGTAGCAACGGCGTCCGGTGCGCCGGATCGCGCTCCATAGGGTCCGGCCGCTCCTGCCCCAGCGCTCCCGGTTCCGCCATGGCCCTCTCTCCAATCGCCGCCACGCTGCTGGCCGCCAAGCGACGCCTTGGCCTCAGCTTCGCCGATCTCGGCGCCCGGCTGGGGGTGGATGAGGTCTGGATCGCCAGCCTGATCCACGGCCAGGCCACCGCCAGCCCGGAGGAGGCGCAGACCCTGCTGGCGGCACTGGAGCTGGAGGGCAGTGCCGATGCCGAAGCCCTGCTGGCGCAGCTCACCACCTATCCGATCAAGGGGGCCCTCGATCCGGTGCTGCCCACCGATCCG
>RFPK01000194.1 GCA_009926195.1 Synechococcaceae bacterium WB4_1_0192
CCGGCATCCAGACCGTGAAGGCCCAGAACTTCGAGCTCAAGGCCCGTTGGAAATGGAAGGAGAACTACGCCGCCTTCGTGGCCGAGGGCTTCCGCAATGCGATGACGGCCACCTCCGCCAATGCCCTCACCCAGTTCCTCAACCAGCTCTCCAACCTGCTGGTGATCTGTGTGGGTGCCTGGCTGGTGCTCGAGGGCCAGCTCACCCTCGGCGGCCTGATCGCCTTCCGCATCATCGCCGGCTACGTCACCACGCCGCTGCTGCGCATGGTGCAGCTCTGGCAGACCTTCCAGCAGACCTCCCTCTCCCTGGAGCGCCTCGCCGACATCATCGACACCCCCCAGGAATCGGAGCTGGTGGATCGCACCAACATCCCGATGCCCCTGATCACCGGTCGCATCGTCTACGAAGACCTCTGCTTCCGCTTCGGCAAGGAGGGCCCGCTGCAGCTGGCCAATGTCAACGTGGCGATCGAGCCCGGTCAGTTCGTGGCGATCGTCGGCCAGTCCGGCAGTGGCAAGAGCACGATGACCAAACTGCTGCCGCGTCTTTATCCACCCCTCTCCGGCCGCATCTTCATCGATGGCTTCGATATCGCCAAGGTGGAGCTCTACTCCCTGCGCCGCCAGATCGGCATCGTGCCCCAGGAGAGTCTGCTGTTTGAAGGCACCGTGCAGGACAACATCGGCCTCACCAACCCCGAGGCCACCAGCGACGACATCATCAACGCCGCCAAGATCGCCTGCGCCCACGACTTCATCATGCAGCTGCCGATGGGGTACAACACCCCCGTGGGTGAACGGGGCGGTTCCCTCTCCGGCGGTCAGCGCCAGCGCATCGCCATCGCCCGCACCGTGCTGCAGAACCCGCGCATCCTGATCATGGATGAGGCCACCAGCGCCCTCGATCTCGAAACCGAGCGCCGCGTCAGTCTCAACCTGATGGAGGCCCTGCGCGGTCGCACCGTGCTGTTCATCACCCACCGCCTCAGCTCGATCCGCGGCGCCGATCGCATCCTGCTGATGCACGATGGCTCCCTCGTGGAAGACGGCAACCACGACGAACTGATGGCCATGCGCGGCCGCTACTACGCCCTGTTCCGCCAGCAGGAAGCCTCCGGTGGTTCCGCTGGCTGAACCTCAGGCCTGTTCGCGCTCCTCGCGCAGCACCGCCATCAGCTCCTGCAGGCCGGCTTCCATGCTGCCGGTGAACAGGCGGCAGCGCAGGCCGTCGTGCAGGGCCAGGTCCTGGGTGGTCAGGCCGGCGGCGTTCAGATCGGCCAGGGTTTCCACCCGCGGCGACAGCACCAGCAGCCGATCGCCATTCTCCAGGCACAGCAGTTCGCCGCTCAGTTCCAGCCCGCCCTGGCTTTCCAGCAGCAGGGGACGCCCATGGGCCAGCTCGGGGTCGATCAGGATCTGGGCCAGGCTCAGCTCTTCCGGCGAGCTGAGCCTCAGCAGACTCAGGATGGTGTCGGTCGTTACCTCGCCCAGGCGGGCCAGCGATCCACCATGGCCCAACACCCGACCATCGGCTGTCAGCCGGGCGTGGAAGGGAAATAACTGCCCCAGCTGTTCAACGCTGAGGCCACAGGGCTCATGGCCGATGAGAGCGGGGTTGCGGCGGTTCAGCCACAGCATCGACCGGACGTTGCGCTGTAGCCAACCGTAAGGCATTTCGTTTGTTGTCGTGCGCACCCCCATCGTGGCGGCGCTGTTTTGTCATGACTTCCGCAGATTCGCTAGGTCAGTCCCTGTCCTGGTCCCGGTTTTGAGGGGCTGAGTCGGTAATCGCATAGATTGCCGCCAGGGTTGGTTCAGGAGGGTAGGCACGCGTCGATGCGGGACATCTTCTCCGAGGGGCTCCTCTATCTGGATCTGCTGGAGATGTATGGCAGTTCTCACCTCGTGGCCGAGCTCTGCGACGTGGCCCAGAGCAATGCCTATCGCGGTGCCACCTCCTGCGCCAAGCTGCTCTCCCTGGATCTGCAGAAGCAGGACGGCCGCTACGTGGCCACCAGCAACCAGGACGTGCTCGCCGATCTGCGCCGCGTCAACCAGCGCCTGCGCCTGCGCCAGAGCGGCCGGCTGCGCGGCCTGATCGACCCCCATTTCCCGATCGCCTCCCTGCCCAGCGCCTCCGCCGATCTGCAGCTGCTGCCCAAGACCTGGCTGGATCTGGCCACCACCCTCCAGTTCCTGGAGCAGGCGATCCTCGATCTCGCCGTGGTGCGCGGTCTCGAACTCGCCCGCGACTGCCCCACCCCCACCGGCATTCCCACCAAGGGCCGCCCCTGGCGCCAGGGCTCCTTTCTGGCCACGGTGTTGCATGAGGAGCCCCTGCGCCTGTTCGTGGCCGCCGGCCACCCCCTGCTCAGCGCCGGCGCCCTCGCTCCCGCCGATCTCGCCGCCTACCCCTCCCCCGATCTTGAGCGCAGCGATCAGGCCTGTTGGCGCAGTCGCCTCAGGCCCCATGGCCTCTGCACCCACAAACTCTCGCTCTCGCGTCTGCAGCCGGGCCAGTGGGAGCAGCAGGTGCTGCAGGACGGCTGGATCCTGCCCAGCTGCAGCACCTCGATGGAGGCGCACCTCGGCCGGCCCGAGCAGGGCGGTTACACCGTGCTCCCCTATCAACTCCAGCTCACCGAGCGGGCTGTGCTGCTGGTGCCCGCCAACGATGCGGCTGAACCACGCCTCAAGACCCTGCTCGCCCCACTGCTCAATCCCTCACTTCAGTTGATTTCCGCTTAACCCTTCTGTTGCGATCGTGGCGGCAGGCTTAGGCTGAGGCCCTGCATTTTGCGGCCCATGGCCACCCATTTCGCTCCCTCGGCTGAATGTCTGGCCTGCAGGGTTCCCCTCGATGGGGCGGCCGGTCGCCTGGCCGCCCTGCTCGGTGCCGGCCGCTCTGCCCAGAACCCCAATCTCTGCCGCCGCTGCCGCACGCACCTGCAGCAGGGTCAGATCCAGCCTGTTGTGCTGATGGGCCTGCGGCTGGAACCAACCTTGCGCTTCGGCGCGGCCGCCGTGGCGCCGGCGGCGGCGGCGGCCGACCACGCCGATGATCTGGTCAGCCTCAGCCCGCAGGCGCCCTCCCCCCTGCGCCGCAGCTGGCGCCGCGCTCAGCGGCGCGGCTGGCCCACCGCCGCCGAGCTTTCCGCCCTGGTGATGGCCCTGCTGGCCGCACCCTGCGCCGCGATGCTGGTGGTCAGCCCCGTGGCCCTGGCCCTTGGTCTGGGCTCCTTCGCCATGGCGGTGATGCCGCTGATCAAGGCGATCGCCGGCATCACCTGGCTGCGGGTGGGCCTCACCCTGCTGGCCCTGCTGCTCGCGGTGGGCAACTGGATCTCCCTGGAGCTCAGCCTGCGCTACTACCGCGCCCTGCAGGCCAGCCTGCGCCAGCCCCTGCGCCTGCCCCCCGCTCAGCGGCGCCGGGCCCTGCTGGTGCGTAGCCTGGCGGTGCTGGTGCTCGTGCTGGTGGCCGTGGAGGCAATCCTGCGGGTGATGGCGATGAAGATGCCGCTGCTCTGAGCATCGGCAGGGCCCGATGCGTTCTCCGACTCGCAGCCACGCCCTTTTCGGCCTGGCTCCATAAGGTCGGGTCTGAGGTGCCGCTGGATGCGGACCCTCACGGTCTTCAGCGGTTCGCATCATGGTCACAGCTGCCGGAGCCCTGGGCTCTGCTCGCGCCTCGGCTAACCAGTTCCTGCTGGAGTTGGTCAGCCCACCGCTGCGCTCAGGCTCGCTGATCACGGTCACCTTCGCTGAGGCCCCCGCCAGCAAACCCGTGGCGCCCGGGCTGACCCCCGTGCTGCAGCTCTCCGCCAACACCACCCTCTACCGGGTGGAGAGCAGCGCCGGCGCCACTCCCAACCTCACCACCCTGCTGCAGCAGGCCACCGGCCTCGATCCCCGCTGGGCCCAGGCCCGGGTGGCCGCACCGGCCAGCAATGCCGCCCCTCGGCTCGATGCCATCGCCTGGGTGGGTGGCGATCGCACCCTCGCCGCCGGCGACTGGCTGCAGCTGGATCTGCGCTTCAGCGATGCAGTGCGCCTGCGGCCCGGCCAGACGCT
>RFPK01000195.1 GCA_009926195.1 Synechococcaceae bacterium WB4_1_0192
AGCAGCAGCAGCCCCTGCTCGCGTCGTCCCCGCGGCTGGTGCAGGGCCCGCAGGTGGGCCACCAGGGGATTGCGGCGGCTGGTGATCAGCTCCAACGGATGTTCAGCCATCGCGGGATGCGGTCAAGCCGGTCATCGGGTCATCAGAACGATTGCTGGCGACGCACGTGCAGCCCCTCGCTGATCTGCAGCTTGTTGTCCTGGAGATCCAGGCCTCGCACGGCGGCCACCTCACCCTTGAGCCCCTCGGCCGCGAGATTCTTGATCAGCTCCTTGATCAGCACGTCCTCCACGGTGTTCTGGTCGAGCAGATCGGGGGTGAGCGCTTCCAGTAGCCGTCCCACCTTCGCGGCCACAACCTCGGAGGCATTGGTGATCTTGAGGATGAGCATGGAGGTGCAGGGAACAGCCGGGCCGTCCTCAGCCTGCCAAGCGGGAGCGCCGGCGCAAACCCTCGGCAACAAAAAAGCCCAGGCAACAAAAAACCCCCTCCGGGGAGGGGGCTCTCAGTGCGGATGGGGAGACTTGAACTCCCACGACATTGCTGCCACTAGTACCTGAAACTAGCGCGTCTACCAATTCCGCCACATCCGCATGGGAGTGGTCACCTCGTGCGGAGCACCCTGGGGGTGATCCGGTCGGTGTCCGGTGGCTGGCGCCTCGCGGCGACCCCGGAAATGTACCCCATCGCCGCCGCCCTCTGCCAAATCCGCCCTGAGAGGTCTGTCCCCTGGCCATGCCCATTCCTCGTACCTAGGCCTCGCTCCGGTTGGAGCAGCCGGTTGAGGTCAGTTCAGCGGCCGGCCGTCTAGACGGTCTCAGGATCGGTTGTCAGGATGGGGCTCCTGAGGCGGGACGCCTAGAGCTATGACGTTGACCGCTGTCCCGTCTCAACAGATTCTCAACCCGCAGCTGGAGATCGCCGGCGGTCGGCGCCTGTCCGGTGAGCTCCGGGTCAGCGGAGCCAAGAACTCGGCGCTGGTCCTGATGGCCGCCAGCCTGCTCACCGAGTCGCCCCTGCGGTTGCGCAATGTGCCGCCCCTCACCGACATCCAGGGCATGGCCGAGATTCTGGCCTCGCTCGGCGTCAAGGTGCGTCGTGGTGCCGACAGTCTGGACATGGACGGGTCCGGCCTGAACCATGCCGCCCCTCCCTATGAGCTGGTCAACAGCCTGCGGGCCAGCTTCTTCTGCATCGGCCCCCTGCTGGCCCGGCTCGGCATCGCCCGCGTGCCGCTCCCCGGTGGCTGTCAGATCGGTACCCGGCCGGTGGTGGAGCATGTCAAGGGCCTCAAGGCCCTCGGGGCCCAGGTCACGATCGAGCATGGTGTGGTTTCGGCCGTGGTGCCTGGCCGTGGTCACCGCCTGCGCGGCGGTCGCATTCACCTCGACTGCCCCAGCGTTGGTGCCACCGAGACCCTGATGATGGCGGCCGCCCTCGCCGATGGCGAGACGGTGATTGAAAACGCGGCGCTTGAGCCCGAGGTGGTTGATCTGGCCGGTCTGCTCCTGGCCATGGGTGCCAAGGTGCGCGGCGCCGGCACGCCGACGATCACGATCGTCGGCGTGCCGCGCCTGCATGGTGCCGACTACGCCGTGATCCCCGATCGGATCGAAGCCGGCACCTTCCTGCTGGCGGCGGCGATCACCCGCTCACGGCTGACGGTGGCCCCGGTGATCACCGATCACCTCGGTGCCGTGCTCACCAAGCTGGAGGAGGCCGGCTGCCGCCTCGACATCGACGGCACCAGCGTCACCATCAGCGCCGAGGCGATCAACGCGGTTGATCTGCGCACCCAACCCTTCCCCGGTTTCCCGACCGACCTCCAGGCCCCGTTCATGAGCCTGCTGGCCACGGCCAGAGGCACCAGTGTGATCACCGAGAACATCTTCGAAAACCGTCTGCAGCATGTGGCGGAGCTGCAGCGCATGGGTGCCGCGATCCGCATGCAGGGCAACACCGCCTTCGTGGAGGGGGTGGCTCGCCTCAGCGGTGCACCGGTGCAGGGCAGCGATCTGCGCGCCTCCGCCGCGATGGTTCTGGCCGGCCTGGCGGCCGATGGCATCACCACGGTTCAGGGACTCGAGTTCCTGGATCGTGGTTACGCTGACTTCGAGGGCAAGCTCAACGCGGTCGGCGCCTCCATCCGCCGCGTCAGCCGCAGCGCCTGAGCCCTGCCCACGAGGCTGCGTCCGCTCCTCCGGTCGATGTCAGCCTTTAAACTCCCGACTGCGGGAGCGTGCCGGAATTGGTAGACGGACTCGACTCAAAATCGAGCGCCTTCGGGCATGTGGGTTCGAGTCCCACCGCTCCCATCAGCCCGCCGCCGCGGCAGTCACCGCCCCACTCGGCGGTGATGAACACCTACGGCCGCTTCCCGATCGAGCTGGTGCGCGGTCGCGGGGTCTGGGTCTGGGATTCCCAGGGCCGCCGCTATCTCGACGGCGTCGCCGGCATCGCGGTCTGCACCCTGGGCCACAGCAGTCGTGCCATGCGGCGCGCCCTGGGCGGTCAGCTGCGCAAGTTGCAGCACGTGTCGAACCTCTACCGCATCCCTGAGCAGGAACAGCTGGCCGCCTGGATCACCGCCAACAGCTGCACCGACAAGGTCTTCTTCTGCAATTCAGGCGCCGAGGCCAACGAGGCCGCCATCAAGCTGGCCCGCAAGCACGGCCATGTGGTGCGCGGCATCGATGGCAGCGCCGAGCGTGGGCCGCTGATCCTCACCGCCCAGGCCAGCTTCCACGGCCGCACCCTGGCGGCGGTCACCGCCACCGGCCAGCCCAAGTACCACCAGGGCTTCGAGCCGATGGTGCATGGCTTCCGCTACTTCCCCTACAACGACACCGCCGCGTTCGAATCCCTGCTGGCCGCCTGCGAGGCCGATGGACCGCGGGTGGCGGCTGTCCTGCTGGAACCCCTCCAGGGGGAAGGTGGCGTGAATCCCGGCGATCCCGCCTTCTTCCGCCGTGTGCGTGAGCTCTGCGATCAGCACAACATCCTGCTGATCTTCGATGAGGTTCAGGTCGGCGTCGGCCGCACCGGTTGCCTCTGGGGGTATCAGAAGCTGGGGGTGGAGCCGGATGCCTTGACCCTGGCCAAGGGGCTCGGCGGCGGTATGCCGATCGGAGCCCTGGCCGTCAAGGCCGGTGCCGACCTGCTCCAACCCGGCGAGCATGCCAGCACCTTCGGTGGCAATCCCCTGGCCTGCCGCGCCGGGCTCACCGTGGCGGAGGAGCTCTGCCGCCGCAATCTCCCGGCCCATGTGACGGCGATGGGTGCGCTGCTGCAGCGCCAGCTCGCCGAGCTGGCGGCCCGGCATCCGAGCTTGGCGGAGGGCGCCCGTGGCTGGGGTCTGCTGCAGGGTCTGGTGCTTCGTGCCGATGGCCCGGCGGCGATCGACGTGGTGAAGGCGGCGATGGAGCAGGGGCTGCTGCTGGTGCCGGCCGGCGCCAACGTGGTGCGCTTCGTGCCGCCGCTCACGATCCAGCCGCGCCAGATCCGCGAGGCGGTGAAGCGACTTGAACGGGCCCTGTTGGCGTGTCAGTCCACGACCCCTTCAGCGACCTGATCGCCCCCTTCAGCCGCCGGGGGGTCGACCTGGGGCTGGAGCGGTTGCAGGCGGCCCTGGCGGAGCTGGGCCATCCGGAGCGGTGCTTTGCGGCTGTGCAGGTGGCCGGTACCAATGGCAAGGGCTCGATCAGCACGATGGTGGAGCGCATCGCCAGCGCCGCCGGCATCCGCTGCGGGCTCTATACCTCCCCCCATCTGCTCAGTTGGTGTGAGCGCATCCGGTTGCCCCAGGGGCTGATCGAGGCGACGGAGCTGCGCCGGCTGCTGCAGGATCTGCAGCCTGTGGCCCTCCGCCACGACCTCACCCCGTTCGAGCTGGTCACCGCCGCCGCCTTCCAGGCCTTCGCCCAGGCCGGCGTTGAACTGGCGGTGCTCGAGGTGGGGCTCGGTGGGCGGCTCGATGCCACCACCGTGCACCCGGATCGGCAGGTGCTTGCCCTTGCCGCCATCGGCATGGATCACACCGAACATCTCGGATCCACCCTGGCGG
>RFPK01000196.1 GCA_009926195.1 Synechococcaceae bacterium WB4_1_0192
TCGATCACCAGCAGCACCTCAGCGCGCTGCTCCGCCGACAGGCCGCCAGCGGCTTTCGCGATCTCACCGATCATCTGCGGGCCGATGCGCAGCACAGCATCGCGCACACGCCGCCCGGCCTCGAACTGCTGACGCCGCACCTCATCGGCTCGCACCAGTTGGCCGCTGCGCTCCTCATACTCCAGCGCCAGCAGCTTCGCCTGGTAGCCGGCCTTGATCGTCTGCGCCTGGTTCATCGACGGGCCGCGATACCCGCCGCCGCCATCGCTCTCGCCGCCGCCGTTCAGCTGCCGTTGCCGGCCCGCCTTGATCGCTTCGCTGTGCCGCTTCTGTGGCGCCGTGTTCTTGCCCCACTCGCGGTTCGCAACCTCAGGGTCGATCCACCATCCAGGCCGTCCCGACTGCCCCGGAGTCTCGTCAGCTGAGCGCTTCTTTGCGCCCGCCTTGATCCGGCCTTCGGCAATCGCCTTTCGCACCGCCTGGACCGACACGTCCAGCTGCTCGGCGTACTCAGCGAGCTTTACCCATGTCATCAGCTGGGAAGCAGCTCCACGAAGTAGCCGGCGTCCACCAGCTTGCGCGCCAGACCCGGCGGTGGCGTCAACAGCTGGATCGGCGTCTCCTGCGGCGTCATCCCCTGCACCAGCATCACCACCTGGTCAATCAGCATCATCGTGTGGCCGCGGCCTTCGAGCATCTCGTCCACCGTCACCTCAGGCCCCTGCGCGCCAAATGCGATCCGCATCGGCCACGCCTGCACGTGACCGTTGGCGTCCCACTGGCAGCCATAGGTGATGCTCGCCACTTCAATCATCGAACCCCGCGACGAACGGCCGCCTCGTGTTGGCTGCTGCATCCTGCCAAGGCATGAGCACCAGGGTCCCGCATTTCAGGAGGCCCCCTGTGTCAGATCACTTGCGGGTGACTTTCGGGGCGTAGGTGTAGGGGAGGGATGTCTTCTTGAAGCGCTTGTTGGCCTGCTGCATCTTGTAGCGAGCCTGGGCCTTGCGGCCAGCCGCAACGCTGGAGCCGCCGGACGCGCGGCCGCCGCCAGCTCGGTTGTTCTTCCCAGCCATGGTTGCTCCATAGATCTGCACATCATTTTAGGCCAGCTCTGGTGTCTCAGCGAACGTGTACCGCCAGCCCTGTCTTCGATACACAATGAGTCGGTCTCCGTTCTCATCAAGCAAGGGAATGATCGTGTCGTCTTCAACAATCGAAGCATGCGCGAATCTGCGAAAGCTGGTTGGCCCCAGGCTCTTACAGAACAGGTCGTCGTTCCACATGATGTCCCAGAAGCTGTTCGCTGTCTGCTTCGGCAGACGACCATCAGGCAGTGGCGTCACGATCGCTCGGTAGTGCTTCGCCCGCTTGTGGCGCAGCGGCTCCGACCAGTCCAACTCAGGCAGCGGCGACAGGATCGATTGCGCATGCTCGCGCGTGATCACCAGATACTCATCCTCGTCCGCATCATCGAGGCCAGGGTCGATCTCGTTCACCAGCTGGTGCCAGTACGGCATCGGCCTTTCGTAGACCTCGTGCCACGGATCGAAAAACCGCGTCGGCTCCTCGTACTCCGTGCTGAACACCTCCAGGCCTATGCCCTTCGCATAGGCCATCGCCGCCGCAGCGTGCGCTTTGTCCGCCTTGCTGCCCTTCTCGCCGCAGGTGCGGATGAACTGCTCACCCAGCCGGCTGCGCGCCTTGTCGTCCAGGTTGCCCTTGAAGCTCTTGCTGAAGTACGGCACCTGGATCCACACGCCCCACACGCCAGCCGCCTTCAGCTGATCGAGCAGCGGCTCGAACTTCGGCAGCCAGTCCACCGTCAGCGGGTTCACGCCCACCGTCACGACATGCCCGGCCTCGATCAGCTGCTGCACCAGCTCCAGACGGCTGCCGATGCTCGGCGCATGCGGCTCCACCTGTCGGCGCACATCGTCATCCAACATCGGGATGCTGATGTACCAGACAGACCTCGGCGTCTCGCGCACCACACGCTCCAGGATCGGACGGTGCGCCTTGTGCGCTCCCCTCGTCTGCCATGCCAGCGGGATGCTCAGCTCCACGCACATCTCCCAGATCGGCTCGAACTGCACCGCATTGGTGCCGGCGAACGGGTCCACATGGTTGCTCACCAGCATCGGCACCCGCGCCTGCAGCAGTCGCGCCTCACGGCTCCGCCGCTTGTGATGCTCAGCCAGCAGGCCCACGATCCCGCGAATGTCCGCGCGACGGTCGGGCTTGAACCAGTTTGCGAAGCAGTAGGTGCAGGCATGCCCGCACCAGTTCATGCTCAGCTCCAGGCCAGCAGGACTGACCAGGAACTCCCCTGCGTAGGGGCGGATGCCGTCGCCGCTCACGAGTCAGCCTCCTTCAGCAGGTCTTCAACCAGCTTCCAGAATGCCGCCTTGTCGGTGCTGTAGCCCAACTCCGCCTTCGCGCGGCGCCACGTCATCAGCTCCTGCGGACTCAACACGATCGCCAGCGCAACGCCGCGGTTGATCCCCTCGTCTTCCTCCTCCGGCTCCTCTTCACCCTCGAACTCTCCGCCGAGCAGCTTTGTCAGCTCGTCGCCGTCGAACCCCAACAAGTCGAGGTCGAAGTCGCTGGCCTGCAGCATGTCGAGCTCCTGCGCCAGCAGCTCCTCATCCCAGCCCGCCTGCAGCGCCAGCTGGTTGTCGGCGATCATCCCGATCCGCACGCTCGGGTGCGTGTGCATCGTCTGCTGCGTCCCCATCGGGAACCACAGCCCATTCAGGCATGGATCACCAAGCCGCACCGGCGGCACCAGCAGGCTGTCCGTGCAGCCGTCGATGTAACGCAGCCGGCCGCGCTTCTCGAGCGGCCCGCCGATCGTCATCATCCCCAGCCACCCCAGCGCGCTGATCACCATCCCGCGGCTCAGGTCCTGGCCCACCGGCCGCACCTCACACTTCCCCGGCGCCGACCCGTACATCCCGGCCGTCAGCACATGCGGCCACGCGCCGCTCTGTCGCACCGTCAGTGCGCCCTGGTGGCAGAACACGAAGTGCGTCGCGTCCTCACCCAGCACCAGCGCGCCATCGTCCACGCCCCACACCCGCACGCCCGGTAGCTCACGCAGCAGGCCATGCCCGTCCTTCAGCAGTTCAAACGCCGCATCCATCCATCCACTCCCGGCACACCTGGACCAACGCCTCCGGCGTTCCCTCCAGGCCGTGCTTCTCCTTCGCCAGCCGCACCGCAGCCAGCACCACCTCTCGGTCGTCCCACAGCAGGTTGCACGAGAACACGTGCCGCTCCTCCACCGCGCCGCTCTCCGCGGTGGCGTCCTCCGGCCCATCGTCCTCACCAGCGCCCGGCATCATGCCCAGCCCAGGCTGCTGCTCCGGCTCCGCCCGCTCATACCCCTGCGACAGCTGCTCGAACTGCCCCAGCTCCAGGCCGTCCTCCAGCCGCCGCAGCTCGTCGTCGCTGAAGCCCATGCTCGACAGATCGAAGTCGGCCGCCATCAGCCCGCGCAGCTCCGCATCCAGCTTGCTCAGGTCCCACCCGGCGTTCTCCGCCAGCTTGTTGTCCGCGATCACATAGGCCCGCCGCTGCTCCGGGCTCAGGTGGTCGAGCACCACCACCGGCACCTCAGCCATGCCGAGCGCCCGGGCCGCCGCCAGCCGCCCATGGCCAGCCAGGATCCCTGACTCGCCATCCACCAGCAGCGGCGACGTGAACCCGAACTGCTCGATGCTGGCCTGGATCTGGGCCAGCTGCTCAGCGCTGTGCACCCTGGCGTTGTTCTCGAACGGCACCAGCCGCTCCACCGGCCACAGCTCGATGCGCTGCGCCATCTGCGGCGAAAACCCTGCCCCCATCTGCCCTCCCGCGGATCACCAGAGCCTACGGGAGCCATTGCGCCACGTTGCGCAACCGTTGCGCAACCGGGCCGGGAGCTCCCGGCGGCTCCTTCCTCTCCAGCAGAAAAACGGTCAGGACTGCCCCGGAACCCCCTCAGATGCCGTTCTCATTTGGCAGGTGCTATTGAGAAACCCAGTCATACCAAGGGCTTTGGCCACTCAAGCC
>RFPK01000197.1 GCA_009926195.1 Synechococcaceae bacterium WB4_1_0192
TTGAACAGGGCCTCCCAGCGGGTGGTGCCCACCTCCAGCAGGTCCTTGGAGAGCTGTTCGATGTCGTCGAGGCGGCGGCCGAGCACGTCGCGGAAGCGGGCCTGATCGATCTGGCCGAGGTTGAGGCTCTGCAGGGCCAGCTTCGAGGCGGTGAGCGGTGTGCGCAGCTCATGGGCCACCATTCGCAGCAGCCGTTCCTGCACCCGCAGGCGCTCGATCAGCGTCTCGTTCTCCTGCCGCAGCACCAGCACCTGGTCCTCCAGCTGCAGCTCGCGCTGGGTGCGGCTGCCATCGCTCTCCGGGGGCCTCAGGCTCATGCCCAGGCCGCTCACTACCTCCAGCTGCTGCCAGCGGGGCAACCAGTTGCGGAGCTGTTGCAGCAGGGTGTTGCCGGCGAACACCTGGCGCGGCGCCGGTTCAAGCTTGATCAGGGCCGGCGTGGCCACCAGGCGATGCAGTTCCAGCAGCTCGGGGCGCTGGGCCGGATCGGCCACGTCGAAACTGACCTCGAATCCGAAGTCCTCACTCTGCAGGAAGTGCACCAGACCGCGCAGGTCCGGGGTGGCCCGGTGGTGCGGGGACGCGATCAGCAGCAGTTTGAGCAGCCGCCGCTGCGGCGGCTCCGCCGTGGGGCGAAGGGGCGCACGCGGGCCTCCCTCCTGCAGCCGGACCTCACCTGCATCAGGCATGGGGCTGCTGCTGGGCTGCGGACTGGGTTGCTGTTCGGCGGGGCCTGATTCCCCAGCGGCATGCACCGGCGCGGCGGATCCTGGTGAAAACGTGCCGTCACGTTATGAGTTCTGGCCGGACCCGTTGGCCATGGCTATGACGTCTGTGATGACTCGTTGTTCGGGGCGCTGTCGTGGCTCACCTGCATGATCTGGTGACGCGCGTTCCACCCGTGGCCTCCACCCCCCCTGGGTCTGGGCCTAGTCGGATCAGGCTGGACACGAGCATCCGACGCTGGTTCAACCGCAACCTCGGGCTCTGGCGCTCTCGCCGGCAGTACTTCTTCCCGGACGATGAGGTGTTGCGGGTCGACATGTTGTTGCGGGTTGAGACCTTTGAGGATCAAGCTGAGCTGGAGCCCCGCTACCGCTTCACCTGGTGGCCGGAGAAGGAATACGACTTCTTTACCATCAAGCCCCGCTATGTGCGCGAGGGCACGATGGATGCGTCACTCTGCGGCCATCAACTGCGCCGCAGTCGCGGCTACCTCTGCGGCTCGCCCACCAAGAGCCAGATCCGCCAGGCCGACGAGCATGAGGTGGTGTTCGAGTCCCACTATCTGCAATGGGACATCCTCGAGCACATCCGCCTGGTGAACCAGGACCAGTTCCGGGCCCGCTCGATCTACTCCTGGTGCGACGGCAACCTTGAGCTGGTGGAGATGCACCATGAGATCCGGCTCGAACCCGCAGGACGGCCCCTGCCGGCGGAAGGCTGAGTGTTCCCGAGGCCCGTCATCCCTGGCGGCATCGCTTCCCCCTGGACAGCAGCGGGTTTTGCTGCAGGATTGTGCCGATCCGTTCCTGCCCCCTCCGTGCGTTCGCCCCTCAACCGCTGCGGTCTGCTGCTGCTGCCTCTGGCCCTGTTCGTGACGGTGGCCCCGGCGTTTGCGGCCCCGGCCACGGATGCCGAGATGGAGCTCTACACCCGCATCGGCGCCCTCAATGTCTGTATCAGCCGTGCCGCCGGCATCGACTACGACAAGGCGGTGGCGGTGGCTGGCGAGACGATCGCCCAGGTGATTCAGGGCCAGCATGGTGGTGTGATCGGCAAGGTCGGTACCAAGCCCCTCCCCATCGATGCGCTGCGTCAGGGCTCGATCAATTCCGCTGTTCTGGCTTCGGTTCAGGTCTGTCCGAATGAGGTGCCGGCTGAGATCAAGGCCAAGGTGGAGGCCGTTCTCAAGAGCGGGGGGCTCGCGGCGCCCGCGACCCAGCCAGCTGCACCCGCAGCCAAGCCGGCGACCCCTGCGGGCAAGCCCGCCGCCACCCCGGCGGCCAAGCCCTGAGCTCGGTCGCCAGGATGGGGGCTCTGGGTCCCGCCGGCAGCCCCCATGACCACCGTTCGCCTCACCGACTACCGTCCGGCGCCGTTCCTGATCCCGGCCACGGCGCTGACCCTGCGCCTGTTCGCCGATCAGACCCTGGTGGAGACGGTGCTCAGCCTCACTCCCAATCCCGCGGCGGAGGCCGGTCCGCTGGAGCTGCTGGGTGAGGGGCTGGAGCTGCTGGAGCTCGAGCTCGATGGTGAGCCGCTACCTCAGCAAGCCTGGCGTCAGCAGGAAGGGGGGCTCACGCTGTTGCAGCCGCCGGCCCGGCCCTTCCAGCTGCGCACCCTGGTGCGCATCCATCCCGAGGTCAATACCAGCCTGGAGGGGCTCTACGTCAGCGGCGGGCTGTTCACCACTCAGTGCGAGGCCGAGGGCTTTCGGCGCATCACCTTCCACCCGGATCGTCCCGATCTGCTCAGCCGCTTCCGCGTCCGCATCGAAGCCGATGCCGCCAGCTGTCCGGTGCTGCTCAGCAACGGCAACTGCCGTGAAACCGGCCCGCTGCCCGCCGCCCCGCACCATGAGGGGGCTGAGCCCACGGCGCGCCACTACGCGATCTGGGATGACCCCTTCCCCAAACCCTCCTATCTGTTCGCCCTGGTGGCCGGTCGCCTGGACGAGGTGCGCGATCGCTTCACCACCGCCAGCGGCCGCGACGTGTCCTTGCGCCTGCATGTCGAGCCCGGTGATCGCCCCTATACCGCCCATGCCATGGCGTCGTTGAAGCGCTCGATGCTCTGGGATGAGCAGCGCTATGGCCTGGAGTACGACCTCGATGAATTCAATATTGTTGCCGTGCGTCACTTCAACATGGGCGCAATGGAAAACAAGAGCCTGAATATCTTCAATTCCAAGTTGGTGCTGGCCGACGCTGAGACCGCCACAGACGCTGAGTTGGAGCGGATCGAAAGCGTGATCGGTCATGAATATTTTCATAACTGGACTGGCAACCGCATCACCTGTCGCGACTGGTTTCAGCTTTCGCTCAAGGAGGGCTTGACGGTCTTTCGAGATGCCTGTTTCACGGCTGATCTGCACTCGCCGGCGGTGAAGCGCATTGAGGATGTGTCGCTGCTACGCAATACGCAGTTTCGTGAGGATGCCGGCCCGACGGCGCATCCGATTCAGCCCGATCACTATCAGGCGATCGATAATTTTTATACGACGACTATCTACGAGAAGGGTTCGGAGGTGATCCGTGCTCTGCACACCCTGCTCGGAGAGGAGGTGTTCATGCGCGGCATGGCCCTGTATGTGGAGCGCCATGACGGCACCGCCGCCACCTGTCACGACTTCGTGCAGGCCATGCAGGATGCGGCAGAACGGGCCTGGGCCGAGGGGAGTCCGATTCCCCGCTTTGATTTTGTCCAGTTCCGCCGTTGGTATCACCAGGCCGGCACTCCGGTCCTCAGCGTGGTGCCGCACTGGGATGGCGAGGCCGGCACCCTTACGCTGAACGTGCGTCAGCAGACGCCCCCAACCCCGGGCCAGCCGGACAAGCAGCCCCTGGTGATTCCCCTGCTGGTCGGGCTGGTGGGTCAGGCCGGTGATCCCCTCCAGCTGCGTTTCGCCGGCGAGAGCGCCGCCGCGGCCGAGGCCGCCAGTCTTCGCCTCGATCGCCACTGGGGGCAGGAGAGTCGCCTGCTGGTGATCGATCGCCCGCAGCAGACGTTCCGCTTCGAGGGGCTGGAGCCCCACAGCCATCCGCCGGCCCTGTCGCTGCTGCGCGGGTTCTCGGCGCCGGTGCGCCTGGAGATCGAACGGTCCTTCGGCGAGCTGCTGCACCTGCTCGCCTGCGACAGCGATCCCTTCGCCCGCTGGGATGCCGGGCAGACGCTGCTGCGCCGCGCCGTGCTGCAGCGCGCTTCCGGTCGTGCCGACGACGAGCTGGAGGAAGGCCTGGTGGCGGCATTCGAACGAATCCTGGCCGAGGGGGATCTCTGCGACGCCAACCGCAGCGTCCTTCTGGC
>RFPK01000198.1 GCA_009926195.1 Synechococcaceae bacterium WB4_1_0192
CAACGTACCCAGCAGTTCCGGCCGGTTGCTCTCGAAGTGCAGATGGGGGCCGCTGCTCCAGATGCCGGTGTTGCCGCAGGCGCCGATCACCTCGCCGCGGTTGAAGCTGGCAGCCGTAAGGGCGCTCTGCAGGTGGCTGTAGCTGGTGACCAGACCATCGGCCCCATCAAGCACCAGCGTGATGCCGTGGGTGTAGCTGCGCTCCACCCTGGCTTTGCCGTCGTGGGCGGCGCGCACGGGGGTTCCCGGGGCGCAGGCGATGTCGATGGCGGGATGACCGGGACGGACTCCCTGGGTCACCACCCCAGGCATCGGTTGAAGCAGCTGCAGAGCCGGCAGCAGCAGGGCAACGGGCAAGGGGGCATCCGCCGTGAAAGTGGAAGCGAATCTTAAATTGCGACGGGCCAGACGCGTTTATGGGCTAGTCGCCGATCTCGGCGATCGCCCGCATCGCGCTTGCGGATGGACGTCCCCTCGGTGCCGGAGTTCAGGCGTGCGTGATCAGAACCACTCCTGCACCGCTTGTTCGCGGGTGTTCACGTTGGCGCTCGGCGTGCGGCGTTCGAAATCGAGGCGGATCGAACGCTCCTGTTCGCCGTCGGCAGCCACCGCGCGGATCGGATAGATCTGCTGGCCATCGGCGAAAGGCACGTGGATGCGGAAGCCACCGTTCTCATCCAGTGGCACCACCTGATCACCGATCGTCAGGGTTGCCGTCGGTTCTGTGGCGCCGTAGACGATCAGTTCGGCGTCAGCCACCAGCCAGAAGGAGCGGCTGCGCACCAGACCAGTGCCGGACTCGTTGCGACCACTGGCCCAAAGGCCAGCACCGGACTCATTCAGCCCTCCAGCTGCCTCGATGTCGAGCTCATGCAGGAGTTCAGAGCCCACGCGGCGACGGCGCTCGGGCGCGGCGGTTGCGAGTCGGTAGAAGCGCTCGTGCTCCACGCCGCCTGTGGATGCGGGGCTGGCAACGGGCGCCGTGGCAGGCCCCTCCAGGGAGAAGGGCACGAAGGCATCGGCCACGACGACGCTGGGCTCAAGCTCGGGGATGCGCGCCACGGCGGAGAAGGCCAGAGACAGCCAGCCGCCATCGGCCAGGCGGTAGCCGAGCTCCACGCGATAGTCACGTCCGGCCAGCGGCACCGGCAGGAACCACTCGCCGGCCTGTTCGTCCACGACCAGTTCCTGCAGCGCGTGGGGCGGGGCCGACAGGCTGGCCAGGCCGGTCACGTCGGCGACCCGCAGGCAGAGCGTGCGGGCAGCGGCTGCCTCGGCGCGGCTGCGATCCGCCGCCGAGATGCTCCAGAAGCAGTAAGCCCACTGGGGATCGCGGGGCAGGAACACAACTTCCGTTCGGGCGTCGGCACGGGAATGCCGCGACGTCGCCATCCCCCCGGTGGTGTCGGCCAGGGGCGCGCTGCTGGCGTCCTTCGCTTGATCGGCTGCCGGGGAGGCCCCTGCGAAGGGGTTGAGGCGTCGCAGCCAGCCGAGGGGGGAGTTGCTCTGGGTCATGGCTCGCGTCTCTGGCTGCGCAACGGTTCTTCACGACATGCTCCCCGAAGACAGCCTGATGCGGTTGGTCATGTCAGCGGATGGCAATCAGCTTGATCCCGATCCGGACGTGAACCATTCCGGCACCGCCTCGAAGCTGGCTCCGTTCTTTTCGTTTTCGCGGGCTTCAACCTTCCAGCAGTGGCTACGGCCTCCGTCCCGGTTGTGCAGCAGGGTGTTGGCCCAGCTCCACACCAACCGGGCGCTGGATTCCATCCCCACGTTGTCCATCACCCGCAGGTCGAGGGCGCCCAGGTCATGCAGGCGCTGCCACTCCTCCAGCAGTGGGTCATCCGCATTGACCAGAAAGGTGTGGTCGAACTGTTCGGCCAGCTGGGCTTCCAGTGCTCCGAGGCTGGAGAAATCCACCACGAAGCCGTGCTCATCGAGCGCATTCGCCCGAAACCAGAGCGTGAAGCTGCGGCTGTAGCCATGCACGAAACGACAGTGGCCACCGTGCCGCCACTGGCGGTGGCAGCACGGGTAGCCGCTGAAGGTCTTCGAGCAGGAGAAGGCGGCGGTCATGCCCAGGGGTTGGTGCGGGTGCTGCGGGAGGATCGGAACAGCTGGCTGTTGGGCCCTTGCAGGCATCCTTTCATCCGCCCGATCCCGCGGCAGCGGCCCTGCCGGATCCGGGATTCATCGATCAGCTCCGCTTCAACGAGGCGGGCCTGATCCCCGCCGTCGCCCAGGACTGGCTCGACGGCGCCGTGCTGATGGTGGCCTGGATGAACCGCGAGGCGATCGAGCGCAGCCTCGCCAGCGGTGAGGTGCATTACTGGAGCCGCTCGCGGCGCGAGCTCTGGCACAAGGGGGCGACCAGCGGCCACATCCAGCAGCTGCGGGGCCTCCGCTACGACTGCGATGCCGATGTGCTGCTGCTCACGATCGAGCAGCGCGGTGATGTGGCCTGCCATACCGGCGCCCGCAGCTGCTTCTACGACGACGGCCCGGTGCCCGGTGCCGGTGGCGCTGCTGCTCCGCCACCGCCCGCCGATGTCTGTACCGAGCTGATGCGGGTGATCGAGGGGCGCCGCGATCGACCGGAACCCGGCAGCTACACCAACAGGCTGCTGGAGGGTGGCGACAACCGCATCCTCAAGAAGATCGGCGAGGAGAGTGCCGAATTCGTGATGGCCTGCAAGGACGGCGATGGGGCCGAGATCGCTGGTGAGGCGGCTGACATCCTGTTCCACATGCAGGTGGCCCTGGCCCATCACGGTGTGAGCTGGCGCCAGGTGCAGCAGGTGCTGGCCGCCCGTCGTGGTGCCCCCCGCCGCGGCTGAGTTCAGCGCAGCAGTTGCACCGGCGTGCCGTGGCGCAGGGCGCTGCCAGCGGTGCGGATCAGCCGTTCATCCGGCTGCAGACCGCTCAGCAGCGGGTAATAGCCCCCCTCCAGGGGGCCGAGCTGCACCGGCCGCTGCAGCGCCACCAGCGTGCCTGCAGGCAGGGCCCGGATCCTGCGGGCGGGCACCTGGCCGGGATCCTGGGCCAGTTGCCGCGCCGTTCCCACCGTGAACACGAAGGCCTGGCCCGATTGGCGCACCACGGCGCTGAAGGGCACCGCCGGCCGTTGCTGCGCCGCCAGCAGCACCCGTGTGCGCAGGCGTTGTCCGTTGCGTAGCAGGCCATCCGGGTTGTTGACCATCGCCCTGGCCAGCAGCGTCTGACTGCTTGGGTTGATGCCCGGGTCAAGGCTGGAGATCGCACCTGTGGCGAGGCTGGGTCCCTGGGCGCCGCCCAGCAGTTGCACCCGTTGGCCGGGCCGTACCAGGGGGGACTGGTTGGCGGGAATGTCGATGCGGGCCTGCAGCTGCTGGTTGCGGATGATCCGACTGAAGGGCATGCCGGCCTGGATCACATCGCCCGGCTTGATCGTGATGTCGCCCAGCACCCCGGCGATCGGTGCGCGCACGTCCTTGTAGGCCAGGTCCGCCAGCCGTGCCCGCAGCGCCTCGCGGGAGGCGATCGCGGCGGCCCGGTATTCATCGCGCTGGATCGCCGTGGCGGCTCCCTGCCGCACCAGTTGCTGGTAACGCTCGTCGTTGATGCGGTCGCGTTCGGCCGTCGCCTGCAGACCGGCCACCTCGGCCCGCAGCTGCGTCTGATCGAGCACCAGCAGCAGCTGGCCAGCCCGCACGCTCTCGCCGCTGCGCACCAGCAGACGCAACACCCGGCCGCCCGCCTGCGCCGCCAGGTCCACTTCATCGTGGGCCTCCAGCGTGCTCACGGTGTCGAGGGTGCTGGTGAACTGCCGCTGTCCGGGACTCTCCGCCTGAACCCATTGGGGTGGTGGCGCCGCTGTCCGTCCGCATCCCGCCAGGCCAGTGAGTGCGGCGGCGATGGTTGTCGGTAGCCAGGCCGCAGTGGGGTTGCAGGCTGGCTGTCTGCGGTTCATCACGGCTGATCCTCCGCGCCGATGTTGACCGAGGGCGGA
>RFPK01000199.1 GCA_009926195.1 Synechococcaceae bacterium WB4_1_0192
GTCGTCGTCGGGGGCTCGATGCGGCCCCGGGCACCGCCACGGCGCTCCCGGTGGTGGTGGCCACCGTCAACCAGGGGCAGATCCACATCGTTGAGCCCGATCTCGATCAGGCCGTCGCAACGGCCGTGGCATCCGGGGCCCTCACTGCCCAGCTGGCGCCGCAGCCGGCCGATGTGTTCCTGATCGCCGTTCCCACGCCCTTCCGCAGCGGCGCCGATGGCATCCCCCAGCCCAACATCGACTACGTGCTGGCGGCGGCCCGGGCGATCGCGCCGGTGCTCCGCCCCGGCAATCTGGTGCTGCTCGAATCCACCTCGCCGGTGGGCACCACCGAGCAGGTGGCGGCCGTGCTCGCTCAGGAGTCCGGCCTGGCGCCGCCGCAGTTCGATGTGGCCTACTGCCCGGAGCGGGTGCTGCCGGGCCGCATCCTCCAGGAGCTGATCAGCAACGACCGCGTCATCGGTGGCCTCACGCCCGCCGCCGCTGACGCCGGCAAGGCGTTCTATGCCACCTTCTGCCGGGGCGCCTTGCTCACCACCACCGCCGCCACGGCCGAGCTGGTGAAGCTCACCGAAAACAGCTTCCGCGATGTGAACATCGCCTTCGCCAATGAGCTCTCGTTGGTGTGTGATCGCCTCGCGATCAATGTGCGCGAGCTGATCCGCCTCGCCAATCATCATCCCCGCGTCAACGTGCTCCAGCCCGGTTGCGGTGTGGGTGGCCACTGCATCGCCGTGGATCCCTGGTTCATCGCCGCCGCCGCGCCCGACTGCACCCCCCTGATCCAGACCGCCCGCCGCGTCAACGACGGCAAGAGCCGCTGGGTGATTGAGCAGGTGCAGGCCCGTGCCGCAGCCCTGGCCGATCAGCTCGGTCGCCCCGCCCGCATCGGCTGCCTCGGCCTGGCCTTCAAGCCCGATGTCGACGATCTGCGCGAATCGCCGGCCCTGCACATCACCACCGAACTGCTGGTGGCCGGGCTGGAGGTGCTCGCCTGCGAGCCCAACCTGGCCGATCACCCCACGATCAAGCTGCAGCCCCTCGAGCAGGTGCTGGCCCAGGCCGATCTGCTGGTGCTGCTGGTGGCCCACACCCCCTTCCGGGGCCTCGATCTGGCCGGTCGCCAGGTCTTCGACCTCTGTGGCGTCTCGGAGGCGCCAGGGGCCGCACCATCTTGAGCCCCCTGCTGCGCACCCTCGTCGACATCGGCCCCAGGCGGTTGCAGCGGCGCCTGCGCTACAGCCTGCGCCAGCGTCTGAATCGAAGCCTGCCGCCCTCACTCGCCCTGGCCCTGGCCGGTGCCGGCAGCGAGAACCATCCCCCCAGCTGGCGCTCCGCGTTGCAGCCCCTGGCGGCCCCGGAGCTGCCGCTGCCCCCCGGCGCGTTGCCCTCCTCTCCCGAGGGCCTGCGCTTCACCTTCCTCAACCAGCCGCGGCAGCTGGCCTGGCCCATCCCCTGGAACGATCCCGCCTGGGAGCGCCTCTGGCAGTTTCATCTCCACTACTTCGACTGGGCCCGCACCTGGCTCGATCACGCCCTGAGCAGCGGCCACTGGCCCGCCGAGGCCGAGGCCCTCGAACCCCTGCTCGACCACTGGATCGCCGCCAATGCGCCCGGCCGTGGCGATGGCTGGCACAGCTACACGCTCTCGCTGCGCAGCCGCAACTGGATCTGGCTCTTCCGCTGCTGCCCGGCCCTGGCCACGCCGGAGCGTCTGCGCTCGCTCTGGCAGCAGCTGCGCTGGCTCCAGGCCCATCCCGAGCACTGCCACGGCGGCAACCACTGGCTGGAAAACCTCACGGCCCTGGCCGTCGGCAGCCTTCAGTTCGAAGGGGCCCCGGCCCGGCGCATGCAGGATCGCGCCCTGCGCCTGCTGCGGCGCGAGCTGGCGGCCCAGCTGCTGGCCGATGGCGGCCATGAGGAGCGCAGCGCCAGCTATCACCTGCTGATGCTCGATCGCCTGGTGGAGCTCGCCTGCACCCTGGCCAGCCTCAGCGGCGAGCGCCCCGCCTGGCTGCTGCAGGCGATCGCGGCGATGGGCGGCTGGGCCCGGGCCGTGCGCCTCGAAGGCGGCCAGGCCCCGCGCTTCAACGACAGCGCCGCCGATGCCGCGCCGCCCCTGGATGTGGTGCTGGCCTTCGCCGAGGCCTTCCTGCAGGGGCGCTCGGCTCTGGCTGAGGGGTCGCCGGGAAGCCGTGGCCTGCGACGGCGGCTGCTGGAGAGTGCTGCCGCCAGGCCCTTGCTGGCACCGCCCCCAGCAACCCAGCCAGCTCCTGGGATCACCGATCTGCCCGCCACAGGCTGGACGATCCTCAGGCCCGGCCATGGCTGGGAGCTGGCCTTTCGCTGCGGCATCCCCTGCCCCAGCCACCTGCCATCCCATGCCCATTCCGATCAGCTCAGCCTGGAGCTCAGCCATCGGGGGCGTTGGCTGCTCAGCGAGGCCGGCACCAGCCGCTACGCCGTTGGCCCTGAACGCGCCTACGAACGCTCCGGGGCGGCACACAACGTGCTCCAGCTTGGCCTCGCCTCCTCAGATGGCTCCACCCACTGGATCGAGCCGGTACAGGTCTGGGGGGCGTTCCGGGCCGGCCGCAAGGCTCAGCCCCGCCGGCGCGGCTGCGGCACGCTCCCCGGCGACGGCTGCTTTGTTCAGGGCAGTCACGATGGCTTCGACCATCACGGCGCCGATCACCAGCGCCGCGTTGAACTCAGCGGGGTTGCCGCGCAGCGGCTCACCCTCACCCTGCACGACACCGTGACCACCACCGTGCCCGTGCTGTTCCGGATCTGGTGGCACCTGGCCCCAGAGTTGCCCCGGGATCTGCTCCAGTCCCTGCGGGTTGAGGCGCCCACGGCTCGGCACCTGAGCGCCAGCTGGCACGGCACCTTGTTCGCCCATGGCTTCGGCCAGCGCTCCCCCCGCCACAGCTACTGCCTGAGTGGTTCGCTGCCAGCGGGGCAGCATCACCTGAGCAGCGTGCTGCCCCTCACCCTCGCCCCCCTTGCGGCTTCCCAGCCATGCCCCGCCTCTGGCTGATCAACCAGTTCGCCAATACGCCGGCCCTGCCCGGGCACACCCGTCAGTACGAGGTCGCCGAAGGCCTGGTCGGCTACGGCTGGGATGTGGAGGTGTTCGCCTCCGACTTCAACCTCACCCAGCGCCGGTATCGCCGCCTGCGGCCGCCGCGCCTGGCGGCGCTGGAGGCCATCGCCGGCATCCGCTGGCACTGGCTCTGGGTCTCCCCCTACCGCCGCAACGACTGGAAACGTCAGCTCAACATGCTGAGTTTCTGCCTGCATCTGCTGCTGCGGCTGCTGCCGGCGGCCCTGCTCGGCCGTCTCACCGGCCGGGCCCCCGATCGGATCCTGGCCAGCTCCCCCCAGTTGCCAGCCGCCTTCACCTGCCTCTGGATCGCTCGCCTCTGCCGCATCCCCTTCGTGCTGGAGGTGCGCGACCTCTGGCCCCAGGTGCTGATCGATCAGGGCGGCAAGCGCCCCTCCAGTCCGATGGTGCGGCTGCTGGCGGCGATGGAGCGCCAGCTCTACCGCCACGCCCGGCTGGTGGTGGTGCTCGCCAGGGGGGCGGAAGCCTATGTGCGCCAGCGCGGTGCGCAGCACACGGCCTGGCTGCCCAATGGCCCGGATCTGGAGCTGTTTCAGCCCCGGCCCCTGCCAGCTGATCGCGCCGACTTCACGCTCCTCTATGCCGGTGCCCATGGCGATGCCAATGCCCTCGAGCAGGTGATCGAGGCGGCCCGGCTGCTGGAGGCGCAGCAGGCGCGTGTGCGCTTCCGACTGGTGGGAGATGGCCCCGAGAAGCAGGCCCTGATTCGTCAGGCCACGGGGCTCACCAGCGTGTCCTTTGAGCAGCCGGTGCCCAAGGCTGAGGTCCCGGCACTCATGGCGGAGGCCGATGCCATCTTGCTGTCGCTGCGCGATGTTCCGCTCTTCCGCTATGGCGTCTCCCCGAACAAGCTCTACGACGCC
>RFPK01000200.1 GCA_009926195.1 Synechococcaceae bacterium WB4_1_0192
TGCCGCCAGCACGATCGGTGGCGTGATCCGCAGCTCCGGCGATGCGATCAACTTCGGCTCCGGTGGCGTCACGCTACTGGCCAGCAGCTCGGTGGATACCACCAACAGCGGTGCTAACACCGCGGGTGGACCCGTGACCTTTGGTACCACTGTCAACGGTACGGTCGGGGGTGCAGCTGAAGCCCTCACCGTCACGGCTGGGCTTGGCAATGTCAACTTCAGTGGAGCCGTTGGCGGCACTGATCCTCTCGGGGCGATCATCGTCAATACCGGTGGTCAGACCCTGTTTGATTCCACCGTCAAGGCCCTCAGCCTCTACACCGATCAGCCGGGTACGGCGATCCTCAACGGCAACATCACCAGCACAGGGGCGGCGGGTGTTCAGATCAATGAATGGACGATCGGCATCAAATCGGGTCTGACGATCGACACCACCAGCGGCAATGGCACGGTGGTGCTGGGTGGCGTCGGAGGCGCCATCAATTCCGTGGGCGCTGCCCAGGATCTGACCATCTCCTCAGGCAGCGGCAACGTGACCTTGAACAGCAGCATCGGAGCCACCAACCCTCTGGGCGCCCTGGCGATCAACACCTCCGGTGCCACCACCTTCAATTCTCCGGTCACGGCCACCAGCGTGATCACGGATAAGGCAGGCACGGCCATTCTCAATGGCAACATCACGGCCAGTGGTACCGCGGGTGTTCAGATTCAGGAGCTCACGATCGGCCTCTACAGCCCGGTGACGATCACCAGCCCCGCTGGCCCTGTCAGCCTCGGTGGAGTCGGCGGCACGATCAACTCCGAAGCGAATGAGAACAATGACCTCACCATTAGCGCCGGTACAGCATTGACGGCCAAGGATGTGTCCATTTTTGCCGCGATTGGTGGCACCCAGCGCCTCGGTGACATCGTCATCAACACCAGTGGCGCCACCCTGTTTGAGGCGGCGGTCACAGCCAAGAGCATCAGCACGGATCAGCCCGGTACGGCGGCCCTGAACGGCAACCTGGATGTCAACGGTGCCGGCGGTGTTCAGATCCGGGAGCTGACGATCGCCCTCAATAACCCCATCACGATCAACAGCAGCAATGGCCCGGTGAGCCTCAGCAGCTCCGGTGGCGCGATCAACTCCCAGACCGGCGAGACCAACGACCTGACGATCACGGCGGGCAATGCCCAGGATGTAAGCCTGAATGCGGCCGTCGGTGGTACCGAGCGCCTCGGTGACATCGTCATCAACACCAGTGGCGCCACCCTGTTCAATGCAGCGGTGACCGCGAAGAGCATCAGCACGGATCAGCCCGGTACGGCGGCTCTCAACGGCAACATCGATGTCAACGGCGCCGGCGGGGTTCAGATCCGGGAGCTGACGATCGCCCTCAATGACCACATCGCGATCAACAGCACCCTGGGTCCGGTGACCCTCAGCAGCGCCGGTGGCGCGATCAACTCCCAGACCGGCGAGACCAACGACCTGATCATCACGGCCGGAGCCAATCAGGATGTGACGCTGAATGCCGCCCTTGGTGGCACCCAGGCCCTTCGCGATGTCAAGGTCTACACGGCCGGGCTGACCGCTCTCAATTCCTCGATCACCGCAACCAGCCTGTTCACCGATACCCCCGGTACGGCCTCGCTCGGCAACAGTTCCTCTCCGATGGTGATTGCGCTCAGCGGCCCTGCCGGCGCTCAGATCAACGAGCTTCTGGGTGTGACCCTCAATGGCCCGGCCACGATCAACACCACCAATGCGCCGCTGACCTTTGCCGGTCCGCTCGACTCCAAGGCCGGCACCAGCTACAACTTCACCGCCAATGCCGGCACCGGCGCGATCACCTTCAATGGTCCCGTTGGCGGCACCACCAAGCCCTACAACCTGATCCTCACGGGCGGCGACATCAACATCAACGCCACCACCCAGGCGATGAACGTCACCATGACCGGCGGCAACCTGAATTGGGATGCCGACATCATCAGCCCTGGCTTCGGCACACCTGGGGTGCCCTATGGCTATCACACCTTCGTCGGCACGATCAATCTCCTGCGTAATGTCACGATCGAGGGCAATATCGGCCTGATCAATGGAACCCGTGAATACACGACGCCGCGCACGATTAGTGGTTTCACCCTCACCCCGAGATACAACGGGGATCCTGTTGCCACCCCATCCACCATCACCAGCAGCGCACCGGTGGCAACCGTCCCCGATATCCCCAACCTGCTGAACAACCAGCTCAACGAAAACCGTCAGCAGAACAACTCACCGTTCGCGCTCACCGGCAGCGATTCAGATGTGACATCCAGCACAGCATCTCAATCCCAATCCAGGTCGCGGGGATCGACCGAATCCGACAAGGATGGTGAGACCGATCCTGATGTCTGCATCAAGAAGGACGGATGCGCACGCCAAGCCAGTTAGAGCCATCAGCGGCGCACTTCAGCAACGGAGTCCAGCCCCGCAGTCCTGTCATCACCCTGGCAGCCCGTCACCATGGGGCGTGCCCCAGCCCAGGCCAACCATGACCCAGTCATCGCCAGCCCTGCCCTTCAGCGCCGACGGCGTGCGCTGGCTGGCCGATCGGCAGCTGCTGCGTCCGGCCCTGCGGGCAGATCTGATGCTGCGCACCCTGGCGACGGTGCCACTCACAGAGGAGGAACAGACCCAGGCCCTCAGCGCCTTCGCGCAGCAACAGGGCATCGGCGACAGCGACGCCCTCAACACCCACCGGGCCAGGCAGGGGCTCACCATCGCCGCGCTGCATCAGCTGGCTGAACAGCCTCTACGCCTTCAGCGCTACTGCGCCGACGTGTTCAGCCCCAAGGCCGAAACCCGCTTTCTCGATCGCAAGACTGCTCTCGATCGAGTGGTCTACAGCCTGCTGCGCCTGCCGGAAGCCGGGCTCGCTCGCGAGCTCTATCTGCGCATCGCCGATGGCGAAGCCGATTTCGCCGAACTGGCCCAGCAGTACAGCCAGGGGCCCGAACGGCAGACCCGTGGGGTGGTCGGCCCCGTGCCGATCACCCAGGCTCACCCCGCACTTGTGCGGCGTTTACGCAGCAATCCGCCAGGCAGCCTGCTCGAACCGTTCAGAATCGAGTCTTGGTGGGTGGTGGTCCGCATCGAGAGCTATGCGCCAGCCAATTTCGACGACCAGACCCGCGACGCCATGACCCGTGAGCTGTTTGAAGCCTGGTTGGAGGAAGAGGTGGACAAGCAGCTGAGCGCCCTGAGCGACGTGCTTGAACCATGACGAGCACCATCGCGCATCCCCAGCTGCTGCAGCACCCAGCGGTCGTTGCCCTGGCCGCACCCCTGCGGCAGGAGCTGCTGCAGTCCATCTCGCTGCGGCGCTACACCATCGGCCAGTCGCTCAGCCTGGGCCAGCAGCTCTCCTGCGAACTGCTGCTCATCCTCGAGGGCTCGGCCCGCTTGCTGGGGCGCGACCAGGGGCGCTGGATCACCCTTGAGCGGTTGCAGCCCGGCCAGTGGGTGGGGCTGGCCTCTCTGCTGCGGGCCGGACCCTGCGAAGAGGTGGCCGCCGCCGAACCGGTGCTGGCCGCCGCCATTCCCGACAGCCTGGCCGTGCGGCTGATCGGGGATCCCGGTTTCTTCCGGCAGGCCTGCAGCCAGCCGTTCACCGCCGAGGTGGCGGCCCTGCTCGAACACCTCCTGCAGCACCAGCCCGCCGCCACCCTGGGGTTGCGGCAGGCGCTCCAGAGCAGCGCCGGCCAGCAGCAACTGGTGCTCGACGCCCCCGAGACGCTCCCGGCGGATCTGCATCTCTACGCCGCCAGCTGCAACCTGGTGCAGCATCCCTACGGCGCCCGCCTCGACCTGCACACCGGCCGCCCGGCCAGCCAACCGCCGTTGCCGGCGCGGCTCCTGGCCCTGCCGGCCGGCACCGCCCTCGCCCAGGTCGCCCCGGCGTCCTCGGCCGTGCCGGCCACCCGCCCCCTCTCGGCCGTGCCCGGCGAGGACGCCG